>JAISJZ010000244.1 GCA_031261125.1 Planctomycetaceae bacterium
TGTTCCTTGAACGTATTTTTCATGATTTGTGAACGATACAAATACGCTTCCATCGCACTTGAATACAAAAAACCGCGAATGCGACCGTGAAAAACAATGCGGTCAAAACCGCGAATCACTCCCTTGATAACAGAGCCAAATTTTGATATAAATGTGTCCATGACGTTTTTCTAAATGTGTTAGTGGTTTCGTTTAAAATTGGACTCACTATATTATTACGGAAAACGTCATTTTTTTCTACTATTTGGTTGCGGCTACGCCGCTATGGGATGAACGTTCTAAAAAATGTATGGAATTTGTCGATGATAGATTTGAACCTTCGCAGATGAGTTTGGTTCGTTTGCTCAAAATGTTTGTTTGGTATGGTCAGCCAAAATGTGCAACGGTTCTCATATCGGGGGTATTTCGTAACTTAATGGGGCTTGCAAACTATCTTGACGCAATTCGGCGTTCAGAAGCAGATGCAACATTGACACGATTGCTTTTTGCCTTGGAACTTTACCACCGGGAACACGGAGAAACTTATCCAGAATCACTCGATAAATTGCGTAACGGTTATGTTGACGAGATACCGCTTGACCCATTTTCGAAACAGCCTTTTTTGTACATTTTAGACGACGACCGCCGCGGTTATCTGATTTACAGTGTCGGAGCCAACGGCATTGACAACAACGGTCGCAATAACAACGACACCACGAAAGGTGATGATGTCCGGCGACGGATTCGTTTGACCGCCGATTGAAATAGGTACCTCTAAAAATACATAGCACTTGCAAACCGTTACCGTCTTTTGTTCTTCGGTTTCTTTTCTTTCGGCGGTTTTTCAACGTACATAATTCTCGGAAACCGCAGGTCGCCGATGATGGCGATGATTCGTAATACGGTGCCGACAAACACGGCGGCAATGAATCCGGCGAGTTCGCCGAAGCCGAGCGATTCAACGGTCATCAGGCAAATTGCGCCGACAATAACCGGCATAACAACGATTTCGTTCGAGAGAACGACCGTCGGTTTTTGAATCACTAAATCCCGAACTACGCCGCCGGCGCAGCCGCCGAAACAGGCAATCAGCGTAACAGAAATCGGATGCAGATGAAACGTCTGCCACGCAACGCTTGCCGTTACCGCTGCAAAAACGGCAAGTCCGACAGCATCGAAATACTGAAACATTTTATGACTTCGGAACAATTTGGACGGATAGAAGAACGTAATCAGAACGGCAAGTACAATCATCACCGTGTACATCGGGTCAACCAGTACGATGACATTCCGGTTCAGAATTCCGTCCCGAAATATCGCTCCGCCCAGAGCCGTTACCGCGGCAAGAATTAACATTCCGATAATATCCGGTTTCCGGTCCATCGCCCGAATCGCCCCGGAAAACGCAAAACTCATCGTTCCTAATAGGTCAAGAACGTAAAAAACCCGCGACGGAAAAGTATCTGCCGCATAAAAAAAATGTGAGACCGTTTCAGAGGAATCCACTGGAAGCATCGGTTGAGGAAATCGCTCCGCCGGCAAGCGGCTCGGCTAAATGTATCACGATAACTGTTTAATAACGGCAAACAGGGCTTCTTCGCGAATCGGTTTGCTGCAATAATTGTCCATTCCCGATTCGAGACAATGCGCCCTATCGTCCGTCGTCGCGTTGGCGGTCAAGGCAATAATCGGAATCCGTTGATGTCCCGCTTCTTGTTCAAATTGCCGAATCGCTTTTGACGCTTCGTAGCCGTCCATTTCCGGCATTTGGCAATCCATAAAGACGGCATCGTAATGAGTTGCTTTGACCGCCTCCACCGCCCGCAATCCGTTGGGAACAACATCGCAGCGGTGTCCGTGAGAGCGGAGCATTTCGGTAATGACAATCTGATTGATGATATTATCTTCGGCAACGAGGAAGTAGAACGAGGACGAACTGCCGAGCATCCGCTTTCTGGCAATCGTCTTGTCCTTCTGTTTCCGTCCGTAATAGTCCTCAAATTGCTCGTGGAAGAGCGAATTCATCACAGCATCAAACAACGCGGAAACACCGTAGGGTTTCTTAACGCAGGTGATACGGTAACCGCTGGTTTCTTGCTCCATTTCGTCGTTGCCGAGCGATAAGAGCATAATGATGGAAATCTGTTGAGAACTGATTTCCTCTTGAATTTGAGTAATAACTTGCCCGCCGGAAATTTGCTGAAATTTCTCGTCCAAAATAAGAAGTTGGAACGGTTTGCCTGTGAGTTGTGCTCCAACGAGTGCCTGTGCAATATGCTGCGGGTCGTTCGCCGTTTCGGTCTCCATTCCCCAACAATGCAGTTGGTCTTGAAGCGAATCAAGTAATACCTGATTATCGTCGGCAAGCAAGACACGGATTCCCTTCACCGACGGCAAATGCAAAAGGGACATCGCGGACGGCATCGGATTTTGTGCCAATAATTCTTCCTGTTCCGGCGAAATCGGGAACGGAATCGTGAATATAAACGCGGTTCCAACGCCGACGTGACTTTCTACGGTAATATCGCCGCCCATCAGATAAATCAAGCGTTGAGCAATCGTCAAACCGAGACCGGTTCCGCCGTATCTGGAAGAAATCGACGCATCCGCTTGGGTGTAAGACGTGAACAACTTCGGCAGGTCGTTTTCGGAAATCCCGATTCCGGTGTCGGAAACCTTGAACCGAAGCACCGCAATACGGTCTTTCAAACCGGCGGACTCCACGGAAATCCGCACCCCGCCCGTTTCGGTGAATTTGGCAGCGTTTCCCGCAAAGTTGAGAATTATCTGCAAAAAACGTCCGCCGTCGCCGATAACACTGCGGGGAACTCCTGAACCGATGTCCAAACAAAGTTCAACGTCTTTGCCGAGAAAACGCGTCGAAAGAATCGTGAGAATCGAATCGAGTTTGTCAAGCAAATCAAACTCGGCAATGCCCAATTCCAGTTTGTTCGCCTCGATTTTGGAAAAATCGAGAATATCGTTGATGAGCGAAAGAAGCGTTTCCCCCGACGAAAGAACCATTTCGACGTATTCCGATTGCTTGTGCGTCAATTTTTCCGACATCAACAGATTCGAGATACCGATGACCCCGCTGAGCGGCGTGCGGATTTCGTGGCTCATATGAGCGAGAAAGCGTGTTTTTGCGTCGTTGGCTTCTTTTGCCGCCTCGGTTGCTGTTTGCAAAGAGCGGGTGCGGTCGGCAACTAATTCCTCCAAGTGGTCCCGATGGTCGCGCAGAGCGGACTCATTTTCCCGCAGTTTCAACAGCGTGGAGCGGTTCTTGATGAAATAATCTTTCAATTTGCGTTGAAACAAAACGAGCGCAACAATACCGACAAACCAAAATCCGCCGAGAACGGCATAGGCAATGTTTTGAAAAAGATGTTTGGCGGCAAGGAGATTATCGGAATGAACCTCCGTTGCGATGATTCCCCGCACATCTCCGACCTCATACCCTTGGTTTCCGTGACAGTTCAAGCAGCCCTTCGCAATCAGCAGGGGCTTCGCATAACGGATAATTTGTTCCCCGCCGCTGTTGGTCGTATGTTCAAAAAACTCTTTTTCCTTTTGGGATTCCAATACGCTGATGGCTCTTTTTTCCCATTCATTCGGCTTATTGTCGGGATTTATCAACCTGGAACTGGTTAATCGGGACAGGACGTAGCGGTCTTCTTTTTTATCTGATTCTTGCTGCATTTCGTTTATCTGACGGGTCATCCACGCCGGATTGATGAGCGTCAACTCCATCGGTTCTTTATCGTCGGCGTTCACGGTTGCAACAACGACCCGCTTTTTATGGGTCAGCCACGGATTCGGTTTCAATACTCCTTCTTTTACCGGCGCATAAA
>JAISJZ010000254.1 GCA_031261125.1 Planctomycetaceae bacterium
TGGAATCCTATACGGATTTAATAGCTCTTGATTCGCTTTTGCAAGCGGCGGTTGAGTGCCAATCCGTTAAGGAATTCAAAGAATCTCTCGTGCGGTAATGGTTGTTTTTAATCCCTTGCTCGCGCTGCGGGTGCTGTTGGGTATGCTAAACCAATCGTCGGGGTAGCGTCCCAATAAGAGCATAGCGTAACACCCTTTCTAAAACATTATTTTGACGTTCCGCGTTTTTTCTTCAAGCCCTTGAACAAAACGGGATGCGGCTTTTATTTCAACTGTTTTGATAAACGAAAATCAATCTGTCTCGCATCGGCATCGGCGCGGACACATTCGACAATCAAGCGATTACCGATTCGGAGCGTGTTGCCGTTCTTTTGACCGATCATAATTTTCGCCTGCCGCTCAAAACGGTAATAATCGTCTGTCAACGCCTCGATGCGGATTAAACCTTCCGCCGGAATGTCGGTTCCCATCACGAACACGCCGAATTGCTCGACCGTCGTAATAACCGCCTGCATCGGCTCGCCGATGTGTTTGCTCATATAATCAATCAACTTCAACTTGACGAGTTCCCGTTCGGCTCGCTCGGCTCGCTGTTCACAATCGCTGCAATGTTCGCCCTGTAAAACCAGTTCCCGCTTCGCAAAGTCCGCGACCTTACACTCCAACCAGCCATGCGTCTTATCCGCATGGCGTATCTTGATAAACGCTCCATCGGCAGTGAATTCCGTATCCCCTTTCGCTTCCTGAAACTCCTTGCGGACGGCAGCGTTGTTCTTTAACCTGCCTGCAACTTCATCGGACAACGACTCCGTCAAATTGCTGACAGTCTGATGCGAGACCGTGATACAACCAAATTCACGAAGTTGAAATGCCGCAAGTTCATACGAACTTTTGCCGACGGCAAACGCGATCAGACGGCGTGCGCCGCGGGTATCGTTGTTGTCGGGACCGAGCAGCATTTCGACAGGAAACGAGTATTTTCGGCAAGAGTTGCAGCGGCGATGACGGCGGGAAATCTTAATGTGATTGTTGCTCGTCGTTAGGGTTTTCGTCCTCGTTTTGCGGACTTCCGTTTTTTTTACAAGGGCATTGTTTTGCCTCGGCGGTCTTTTCGGCGGCGTTGACGCGGTCTTGGATTTTGCTTTGCAGGATTTCGGTCAGGAATTTTCGTCCGTGCAGGAACAGGTCATCGTCCATATCGTCGAGGACGTGACCATATTGGGCGTTATCGCCGGCGGTATCGAGGTCGGCGAGAAGGGCTTGGAATCTTTCGTGAGGCAGGGCTTCGGTTTCGCTACGAGGAGTGATGGCGTTCATGGAACTTCCGTGTCAAATTGAGGGGAAAGAACGTAAAAGGGAAAAATCACAAAAAACATTGTAACAAACTCCACCAAAATTTTTATGCACCCGCGATACTCGATACTAGGTCGTGTTGACACTCCCCTTGACGCAGTTTTAATGAATTGTTATAGCGTGTAATGCAATGGACACATGAACACGACGAACAGATTCAACACTTGCTTCCGAAGCAGCGTGGCAATGTCGAAATCGACAACGAAACTTTTTTCGAGGCGATGATTCACCTCACCGAGAACGGCTTCCGATGGCGTGCCATGCCGGAAAAATACGGCAAGTGGAACACCCTCTATCGGCGTTTCCGCCGCTGGACAGCCAGCGGTGTCTTCGACCGAATTGAAAAGCATTTACAGTCACAAGCCGTTTCCAATAAAAAGATTACAGTTTTGGCACTTGACAGTACTTATATCAAAGTGCATCCTGACGGTGCTGGTGCGTCTCAAAAAGGATAGCAGTCAATCGGTAAAAGCCGCGGCGGTTGGACGACAAAGATTCATTCGGTTAGCGCAGATGATTGCCCCGTCGGGGCGAATTGTTGCGTTCCGTTTTGGACACCGCAACGCCTGTCGGCAACGCAACCGCTCGGAGAGCGGTTGCCTACCTGAATTGTTGCCTGCCTTAAAATGGCAGAGAGGAATTTTTATTTCCGATTGGCGCGCCAACCGAACAAATTACGTTGCCGGTATTCCGACAAGATCGCAACCCTCCGTTTCAAGGATTTCGCACGGAATCAACGCCCCGATCAAATCGTCGGCGGGCTTTTCGACGGTTACATAAACAACCGGATCAATATCCGGCGCGTCGGCAAACGTCCGACCCACAAACAAGTTGGATTCTTTGCGTCCGTTGTCGTCGATATAATTTCCGTCAATCTGAACATTCATCGTATTGCCCTTTTGCCGCGCTGCCCACGCGATTGAAAACTTTTCGCAATGTTTGTACAACGATTCATAACGCCGATCCAGCAGCCGATGCTGTACCCGATTTTCAAATTTTGCAGCCGGCGTTCCTTTTTCCGGCGAGAAGCGAAAAACTCCGGCTCGTTCAAATTTCCACTGCTCGACAAACCGCAGCAACTCCGTGAACATCGCCTCTGTTTCGCCCGGAAAACCAACGATCAGCGAAGTCCGCAAAATCAGGTTCGGAATCCGGCTGCGAAGTTTTTCGAGCAGTTGTTCGGTCTCCGTTTTGTGAACCCGCCGATTCATCTTCTTGAGAATCTCATCGCTGCAATGCTGCAACGGAATGTCGATGTACGGTAGCAACTTTCCGCCCGCCGCAAAAAGGTCAATGAGTTCGTCGTCGAAATATTGCGGATAAGAATACATCAAACGAATCCAACGCAGTCCGTCGATTTTTTCCAGTTGGCGCAAAAGTTCGGCGAGTTTGGCTTGTCCGTAAATGTCTGTTCCCCAAAATGTTGTTTCTTGCGCGATGAGGATGAGTTCTTGCACGCCGCTGTTGGCAAGACGTTTTGCTTCGGCGAGCAATGCTTCCAACGGCACGCTGCGGAAGTTGCCGCGAATGTCGGGAATGGCACAGAACGTACAACGGCGGTTGCAGCCGTCGGCGATACGAAGATACGCGATATGTTTTTCGGTAAGACGTTCCCGCTGCGGAATGACAATATCGTTTGCCGGC
>JAISJZ010000346.1 GCA_031261125.1 Planctomycetaceae bacterium
CGTAATACAATGAACCTGTCTTCATCGGATTCGGATGCGTTGCGTTGACCTGAAGTTCGAATCCTGTTGTCGGAAAAACTTCTTCCTGCCACTGCGACTTGACGTAAACGCCGGAATTGCCGCCGTGATTGATTTTAACGTCCATCTTAAACTCGAAGTTGCCGTACTGCTCCTTCATGTAGTAAAGATGATTGCGGTTGCCTTTACCGACAATACAGCCGTCCTTCACTTCGAAACCTTCGTACTTTTCGTTCGATTTCCAATCGTCGAGCGTCTTGCCGTCGAAGATTGAATACCAACCGTCCTTCTTCATCTCTTCGGTCAGTTCGCCGCCGGAAAGAAAAGATGCCGAGGTAAGACAAACAAACAGAATAAGTGTTTTCGTTATTGATTTCATTGTTTTTTTGTAAAAAGTTGGAAGGAATTACCCGGAAACTCCGGCGGAGTACCGCCTTCATTTCCGGCTCCTCAATAATGTTCAATTTTTTGGTATTGTCAATTTTTTATCTCACGGTTTGATGATAGACCAAACCGAGACCGGGGATTTCGACTTTGTAGCGTCCGTTTTCGTCGGGAAGCGTCGGTGGGTTGCTGTCCTTGGTGTAACCGGTCGGTCGTGTCGGCGTTTCCATATTCAGGGCTTCGTCCCAACTCAATCGTTTGCCGGTGTAACACGCCAAACGTCCTAAAATTGTAATCATCGTACTGTTCGCCATGAATTCGCCGTCGTTATGCTGCACTGCACCGCCGCTTCGAATCGCCTTGAACAGGGTATCGTGTTCCAGTTGAAACCGGTTGCCCGATACCTTTTTCTGTACGAATTTATTTTCACCGGTGATTTGTCCTTTCATCAACGCTGCTGTTCCTTTCGTACCGAGAACGTATTCCTCACGTTCAGCAAAACAAGTGCTCAATTGGCTGCAAAACGAAATCAATGTTCGTCCGTTGGGGTATTCGTAAGCAACGCCCATTGAATCGTAAATATCGCCGGCGGCGTGTTCGCCGGTACGCCGCATCCGACCGCCGAGACCGTAAGCAAACGCCGGTGTTTTATCGCCCAGCGCCCACATTGATTTGTCGAGGCTGTGAACCGCTTGTTCGACGTTGAAATCCCCGGAAAGCCAAGTAAAATTGTACCAATTACGAATTTGGTACATCATTTCGGTATCTCCCGGTTGACGACTGCGGGTCCAAACAGCACCGGTCAAAAAATTCGCCCGAACAGAAAGCACATCGCCGATTGCACCGTCCTGAATCCGCTTTATCATATCGAGAATGTTCGGGTCGTAACGGTAACAGAGTCCCGAAACGAGTTGCAACTTTTTTTCCCGTGCGATTTTTGCGGATTCCAAAACATCTTTGACACCGGCACCGTCAACGGCAACGGGTTTTTCGCAGAAAATATGGCGTCCCTTTTCCACGGCGTAGCGGAGCGACATTGGTCTGAAATGCGGTGTTTGGCAAAGGAAAACGACATCGCAATTATCGATGACATTTTTGTACGCATCCAAGCCGCCGAAAGTCGTTTCCGGCGTAACGGCGATTCGGGAACCGACTTGCTCATCTTTTTTAAGAGCGGCAACGGCAGCAGCGGCTTTATCGGCAAACGCATCACCGACTGCCGTAAGATGAATATTCGAGTCAATGGAAAAGGCGTCTTTGACCGCTCCCAATCCCCGGCTTCCGCAGCCGACGAGACCGACTTTCAGGACATTATTGTCGGCGGCGTGAACCGGCATAGCCGAAGTCAAACCGCTCAGTGCTGTTGCGGCAACAACGCCGTGTTTCAAAAAAGTTCGACGTGATGTAGGTTTCATAATCGTGTTTGGAAAAATGAGTGAATAAAAATAACAGTCCCGACCGTTAGGGAGCGGGTAATGTAACCGGTCGCTGATGCTCCCGGCGGTTGTTCCGTCTAATTTACCGTTTTGCTTCGTCGAGCATTTTCATGTACTGGACGAACAAGACCGGATAATCGGCGTAGCCCTGACAGGAAATAACGTTACCGTCCCGAACGACCGGTTCGTTGATATACGTTGCTCCGCCTTGTTCGGCATCGAGTTTGCATTTCGGTACGGCAGTTACTTTTTTACCCCGGATACAATCTCCTGCCGTGAGCAGTTCGATTCCATGACATACTGATGCAATCGGTTTTTTCGTTTCGTGAAAATGCCGGAATAATCGTACAAGGTCTTTATCGTATCGAAGATATTCCGGGGCGCGACCGCCGGGCGTGAAAATCGAACAAAAATCCTCCGGTTTGATGTCCCGAAACGCTGCCGTTGCTTGAATGAAATAACCGGGGCGTTCCTGCGTAATGTCCCAAGGAATCGACGAGTCCGGCGGAACTTCATGCAGTACCGTATGATATTTTCTCGCTTCGGGACCGCAAACGACGACTTCGTAACCGGCTTCCGTCAATCGAAAAAGCGGATAGAACGTATCCAGCGTTTCCGTAGCGTCGCCGATGGGAAGGAGAATTTTTTGTTTGGCTTTGGGGGACGAATCCGCCGCGATGCTTACACCGGCAGAAAGGGAAACCGCCGCCGCAAGAGCTGTCGTCTTACGAAAAAATTCACGCCGTGTTGTATTTGGCATTTTGACTCAATGTTTGTTAAAGATAAACTTTTGCAAAATTAAATTATGTTACCAGCAACCTCTGTCAACCCCGTATTCTATCAAAAAAGAAAAATACGCAACAGGGGGGCGAGGTTGTGGTTTCTATTTTTCTATTCGTGTTCTATCTTTCTATAGATGGTCTATTGCGGGAATTCACCTTTACCGAAGGAATGGAGGATTTTGGCGTAT
>JAISJZ010000350.1 GCA_031261125.1 Planctomycetaceae bacterium
TTATCTTGCCGGGCAAGACCCGTATTTATGGCTGGAAAAAATCAAGGGCAAACTCGTTCACTTACACGCTAAGGACATTTCGGTTCAGCAGTCGGATGCCGAACGCGGTACAGTAACGGGAACGCCGGTCGGCTGTGCGTGCGGCGACGGTGTCATTGATTGGGCAAAGGTTATTGCGATTGTCAAAACGCTGCCGCAGGACATTGTGTTCAGTGTAGAGTGCGGTACGGTCGGACAGGCGGCACGAAGTATAGACCATCTGCGCAAACTTGTTTGACTTTTTCCCGCCGCGAGGTATAATCGGGAAGAAGAAATGACCAAACTTCGGTTTTCAAAGAAAACCGGTTAACTCCTGACCGCTATGCTGCCTACCGAATGTTATTTGAAAACACTGCTCGAATACGTCCCGAACATTCTGGGAATGTTCGATAAGGAAGGCGAGTTGGTGTTTTGTTCCGATTCTTTCCTGAGATTCATCGGTATCAGCGACATTGCGGTCATCCGCGGCTGGACGTTTGAAAAAGTTTACGCTCTGTTGAACGATGAAGAATTCGCCAACGGGGCAAAAGAAGCGTTTGCGTTTATTCAGCAGTCATCAGAAACGAAGACGGATGAGCGGCGTATTTTCGTCAAACCGGAAGGACGGTTCAAGACGTTCACGATAGAATCCGTGCCGATGTTCAGCGACAATGGAATGTTTGAGGGTGTTATCGTCAGTTTTCTCGACAAGACCGCCGTACTGGAAAAGGAAACCGCCGAACAGTTTAATGCGGTGTTTGAAGCGATTCCGCTTGCCTGCTCGATTGTTGACAGCAGCCGGAGAATCGTCTATTGCAATCCGGCGGCGAGAGCATTGTTCCGCTTTGACAACACCCAGGATTTGGCGGAACAGTTTTACGAACACCGTTTGGATTATCCGTCCGGCGAATCTATCAATACGGAAATTGCTAAAATGTTCGACGCGGCGTTCGAGACGGGTTTTCAACGCTTTCACCGGATGTGTTTGACCGAAGACGGCGACCCGCTGCCGACCGAAATGACGCTGGTGCGTTTTCCCTGGAAGGATGACTTCCGGCTGGCAGTGTTTAACCGCGACCTGCGTGAGACCGGCGAAAGCGGCTCTTGGGTTGCGGCGATGCTGGATAACGCTCCGTTTCCTTGTGCTTATTGGAATAAAAATTACGAATTGTTTGATTGCAACCAAACAGCAGTCCAATTCTATGGATTCAACAGTAAAGATGAATTCGTTCAGCGGTTCTACGAGGTTTCGCCGGAATGGCAGCCCGACGGCAAACGGACAATCGAAAAAGTGGCAAAGTATTTGAAACTCGGTATTGAAACCGGCTATCACCGCTTTGAGTGGATGCACCAAACGCTGGACGGCGACCCGGTGCCGACGGAAGTGATTCTCATCCGTTTAGTGAAGAACGGCGAACCAATACTGCTGACTTGCGAACAAGACCTGCGGGAGTTGCGGAAAGTTGAGTTCCGTTTAGAAAAAGAGCGGACGCTGTTCTTCGACATTCTCAACACGCAGCCGAATCCGGTTAGTTGACCGTTGTTAACCGTCCTGCAGGTGCCGCTGCGCATTGTACCGCAGTTGCCTTATGAACGGAATACAACTTTTATTTTGTTCCGATACAGAATACGGTTTTTGTTCCGCGGATAAACAACTTGCCGCTGACCAACGCCGGACTGCTGACGCACGGTTCGCCCATCGGATTCGCCGCAATCCGCATCGCCTCGGCTGCTTCATCGGTCAATGTTCCGCTTTCGTCCGTCTTGGCTTTGGATAAATCAACAACAAATGCTTTGGCGTTTTCTTCGTCTTTGCTGAATGCGTACAAAAAACTTCCGGCAATGAACGGCGAAGAATAAAATGCCGATTCACCGCCGCCGATTTCCAATTCCCAATAAGACGCTTTTTTATCTTTCACATTTTTCGGGTCGTAGCCGGTCAGGTAGCCGCTGGAATCCAATGTAAAAAGCCGCTCCGCCGATACCGCCGGACTCGGTGTATCCGGCAGCGCATTGCTGCCCTGCCAAACAACATCCGGCGGCGATAACGATGTATCTATCGCCGTTGACTTCGGACTTTGATTGGAAACGAAAATGATATTTCCGAACACTGCCGGCGACGGTCCGACATCGCCATTCAAACACTTCACCCGCCAGAGTTCTTTGCCCGTTTCCGGGTCGTAAGTAATCACAAACGGGTCGCCGCAAGTGATGATTACCCATTGTTCACCGATTTTATGAACCATCGGCGAAGACCACGAATTTGGAATTTCCCGCGGCGTTTCCCAGACCGTTTTACCGGTTGCCGTATCAAAAGCATAAAGTTTGGATTTGCCCGTTGTCCCGTCACCGACATCGTATTGGACAATCAACTTGTCGAAATACAACGCCGGTGAAGACGAAAACCCGTAAGAACTTTCCGGGATACCCAATGATTTATTCCATACACACTTACCGTTAAAATCAAACGATGCTATATCACCATTGGCAAACATCGCATAGACCCGCCGCCCGTCAACAACGGCAGTCGGGGCGGCAAAACCGGTGTCTTCGT
The DNA here is from genome assembly GCA_031261125.1 of Planctomycetaceae bacterium. Taxonomy (GTDB): domain Bacteria; phylum Planctomycetota; class Planctomycetia; order Pirellulales; family Thermoguttaceae; genus WRKP01. The sequence continues at coordinate 2,573 of JAISJZ010000350.1, forward strand.
TGGCATCAAACGGCGTTGAACTTTCCGGTGTGGAAGGGCAGTCCGCTGTCCACAGCAATTTGCCGTCCGTTGTACTGAAACAGAACACTTGCCGTTTTTCACCGGTTGCCCCTGTTAAGAACAGTTTATCGCCCCAAATCACCGGCGAAGATTTGCCCGGTAACGGTATTTCGGCTTTCCAAATGAGGTTTTCGCCGGTCGCTGCGTCCCACTTCACCGGTAAAGCGGGATTTTGCGAATCCCGCTCGCGAAACGGGGACAAAAAAGAAACCCAATTTTTTGCCGACTCGGTTAAAAATGCTTCCTTGTCAAGCGGCGCATTACGGGCAGGGGACTGTGTTTCCGGCTTCTCCGGTTCCGCCGGCAAGGCGGCTGCCGGCTCGTTTTGTGCGGATAGTTTCTGCGCAAGAACGGTTTCAAACGATGAATCCGGCAGGAGAATCAGACCGAGAGCAAGTCCGGCGAACAACGCGGACAATGCCGTTAACAGGACGGTACCAAGTTGCAGACGTTCCGCTTCGGATTTCTTCGCGACGCTTGCCGCTTCACCGGCGGGCTGCGGAATTTTCCGTTTCAGGACGGCAACAGTACGGGTCGAAATGACAAAAACAACGGCGGCAAAAAGCAGGAGCGGTGCAAAAGTACCGGCTAGTTCACGGCGTTGAAAGAAATTCAAACGCAGTGCCAAGTCCAACTGCCGAATTTGTTCTTGAAGTTCAACGTTCTGCTTATCTTTTGCCAATTCTTTTTTTAAGCGGTGAATTTCCGGTTCGTCCGTCGGTAAGAGGTTGAACGCGTCCGCCGCCGGCTGCCGATAGGAAACGGCATCGTTCGCCATACTGCTGCCCGCCGCAGAAGTTTGTCCTGCGTAGTTGCAGAGCAAAACAGCGACGAACGCAACACAGAACACGCCGCTGAAAACAGCCGTAAAAACGGACAAGTAATACAGCGGTTTAACACCGGGAACCTTGCTGGTTTCCAAGACCGAAGTCATTAGCAAACGTTTCTAAAACTTTTTCAACCCGAACGGCGAAGAACGGACATCGTACACGAAAGAACCGCCGTTTGCAATACTACGGATGAATGTGCCGGAGAATCTCTTCAACGATTTTCTCCGGTTCCGCCATCCGGCCGGCACCCGTTTCGCCGCAACTCAAATGTCCGTTTTCCGGTCCGATGAACAACGCCCCGTCTTCCCGCAGTTGCCGAACATTCCGCTGAACCGCCGCCTTGTTCCACATTGCCGTATTCATTGCCGGTGCGAATAAAACAGGACCGTCAAACGAAAGAATCAACGTACTGACTAAATCGTCCGCTATGCCGTTCGCCGCCTTCGCTAAAATGTTTGCCGTTGCCGGTGCAATGCAAAACAAATCTGCTTGACGGGCTAATTCAATATGAGCGTAAATTCTGTCCGTATGAAAAACAGACGTTCGGACAGTCCGCCGTGATAACGCCTCAAACGTCTTCGGGGCAATCAACTCCGTTGCGGACTGCGTCATTACCACACTCACACCGCAGCCGTGCTGCACCAGTTTGCTGACAAGCATTGCCGACTTGTACGCCGCAATCCCGCCGGTGATGCCCAACAGTATTTCGGACATTCCGCCCCCTAAATGTTGTTGAACTCGT
>JAISJZ010000360.1 GCA_031261125.1 Planctomycetaceae bacterium
TTGCGCACCAACCGCTAAAATTCCTGAAAAACCTCGGCTTCTAAAAACTTGCAGTCGGACTGCATTTAGACATCGGGTATTTTATCATAGCGTTAATGTAATTATAAGTCATCCTAATAGATGGGGTGTGTAAAATGGGTACATAGAAATTTTATGCTCCCCCAGTCCGCCGTACTCCGATCAGGGGGGCTTGCCCTCGCCCGTTTTTCGGGTATATTGGGGGAAAATTGTTGTAGAATCCAGCCGGTTTGCTTGTCAAACCGCAGCCAGCGTAAAAGGCAATCCAATGGCTCGCGTTTGTGAAATTTGCGGAAAAGGTCATATCATCGGTAATCACGTTGAAACCCGCGGTAAGGCAAAATACCTCGGCGGTGTCGGTACAAAAGTAACCGGTATTACCCGGAGGGCGTTCCGTCCGAATCTGCAAAACGTTCGGACGACACTGGAAAACGGCACCATCAAAACCGTTCGGGTTTGCGCCCAATGTATCCGTTCCGGTGCCGTTCGCAAACAAGTAAGAAACGCCCCCTTCCGCTTTGATGCCGAAGCAGAATTGAACGCACCGGCAAAAAAAAGCAGAAAGAAGAAATAATTGATGTCTGATGATTGATAATCCGTTTTATTATCAATTTTCATCATCAGTTGCCCATTTATGATGCGGCTTCAAGACGACCTCCGTGGACTGCTCGCCGGTGATGTCTGTTGCGATGAAATCACTCGGCACCTTTATTCTACGGATGCCGGTGTTCTGTCAATCCGTCCCGCCGGAGTTGTGTTTCCTAAAAATACGGGTGATACTGTCGCCGTTGTTCGTTATGCCGCCGAAAACGGATTGACGGTTCGTCTCCGCGGTTCCGGTACGGGAACTGTCGGCGAATCACTCGGCGAAGGTCTTGTACTGGACTTCTCCCGATATATGAACCGGCTGGAATGCACCGGTTCGGATTTTGTAACGGTTCAACCCGGTGTTCCGGTACAAGGGCTGAATACCGTTTTAACAGAAACGCAGCAGCGGCAGTTCGCACCGCTTTGCGGTTCCGAATTATCAACAACCGTCGGCAGCGTTTTGTCCCGCAACGCTGCCGGTCGCCGGTTCCTGCAATATGGTCTGCCGCGCGATTACCTGCTGGAAGCACAAATCGTTCTGAACGGCACCATTCAAACTATCAGTCAGGAACATTTACCGGAACGGGCAATTATTACGGCGGCGAAACTTCGGACAGTACCGCTGCCGAACCGAAAAGCGGCGGCGGTGCTGTTTTTCGACAGCATCGAAAAAGCGGTTCGGGCAGTTGACGTTCTCCTGCCGTTCCGTTTATCGCTTTGCGAATTGATTGACCGGCGGCACTCGATTCTGATGCGGGAATATCACCCGCAATTTCAACGTCTTTTACCGGTTGAAGCGGAAGCGGCGTTGTGCGTTGAACTGAACGCAGGAAACATTGCGGAACCGGTTGACACGGACAGCGTTCGGGAACACCTGCGGGAAATGCTTGACAGTACCCAGCACCGGCAAAACTTGTGTTTCCGTTCGATTCCGGTTGAAATACCGGAGGACTTTGAGCGGTTCGATTTGTTTTTGGAAAAAGCAGAACGTGTTTTGTTCCAGATGCGTTCGTTCCGTCCGCTGCCGCAATTTGATAACCTTACCGTTCCGGTCTCTAATTTGCCGGCATTCTTACCGGAGTTATTGGACACATTTCGGCGGCACAGCACAACGGCATCACTCGCCGGTCATATCGGACAGGGACAGTTGCGGGTTTTTCCGCTGTTGAATTCGTTGAACAAAGAAAACATATTACCTCGTTTAACGGAAGAAGTATATGTTCTCGTTGCCCGATTCGGCGGTACCGCTGGTACGCCTTTAATCCCGCCGCTTGACAACGGGAGCAACACACGACCGGGAAACGGTATTTCACCGCAACTGCAACTGCAACTCCGCTGGGAACCGGAGCGGGCTGCCGAAGATGTCCGGCGGTGCAATAACTGCGGTGAATGTTTCCGTAATGACCATCGAAGCAGAATGTGTCCGGTGCTGCGCGCCGACCGCAGAGAGGAAAATTCGCCGCGGGCAAAAGTCAATTTAATCAGAGGAATTCTAAACGGACAACTCGGTTTGGAAACACTGACGCTCGAACAGAGCAAAAAAATCGCGGATTCGTGTATTCAATGCGGACGCTGCCGTAGCGATTGTCCGGCTCAAACGGTTCTTGTCCCGTCGGCATTCCGCTTGAAAAGTGCTTACGCTGCCGCTCACGGACTTCCGCTCGAAGACCTGTTCTGGTCGCATCTCGATACGGTACTGAAATGGGCGGTACGGTTCCGCTGTTCGGTCAAAGTAATGATGCAGAACCGCTTTTCCCGCTGGATATTAGAAAAACTCCTGCAACTGCCGCAAGAACGGCAACTGCCCATACCGGAAAAATTTTTGTTTCTGAGACGGAAACGCCTGCGGGAATTATTCCGCCGCCCGTATTACACGGTTCCCGACGGAAAAACAGAGCGGGTCGCCCTGTTTATCGACACATATTCTAACTATTTTGAACCGCAGTTAGCGGAAGCGGCGGTTCGGATTTTAGAAGCACAAGAAGTGAACGTGTTTGTTCCGTTGCGGCAGCGTCCATCGGGACTGCTTGCGTTTGCAACAGGCAACCGGGATGTGGCAGAACGGACAGCGGGACACAACACGGCATTATTGTCCGACCTGATTCGGCAGGGCTATACCGTAGTTGCTCTCGAACCGGCATCGGCTTCGTGCTTGTCGCAGGATTATTCTTGCGTGTTGGACGGTGAAGATGCTGCCCTTCTTTCGCAGAATGTTATCGACTTCTGTACGTTCTTATACCAACGGATACAGCGGGAAAATTGGAAGCCCGATTTCAAACCGGTCAATAAAAAAATCGGTTATCATACGCCGTGCCGAAGTAATACAGCAGCCGGTACGCCGTCCGCGGCGGAAGAATTGCTGCGTCTGATTCCGGGATTGGAAGTACGGCACATCGAACGCGGCTGTTGCGGAGCGGCTGGTATGTTCGGATTCAAACGGAGGAATTACCGGCAGTCGCTGAAAATCGGAATGAATCTGTTTCGGGAACTGCGTGCAGCGGACATTGAGTACGGCGTTTCGGACTGCAACGTCTGCCGATTGCAAATGGAACACGGTGCCAAAAAGAAAACGCTGCATCCGATTCAACTTCTTGCCGAAGCATTGGAACTGTTATAAAAATTCAGTCAACAGCAGCCCCGCCCATAAGGGCGAGGTGAGGTTATCCCCTTTTATCTTTCTTAAACGTAAAGCACAGTGCCGTGAGCAAACACAGTCCTCCGATAACCCACGCCATTGATAAAATGGAAAAGCCGTAAGTCAAACCTAATCCCTCGTCAGGATACTGGTCGGACAGATAACCGAGCAGCAGCGGCGACAGCGAACCAATCAGGAAGGCAGTCATTATCATCAAGCCGACAACGGTCGAACGGAGTTGCGCCGGTATCACATCGAACATAGCAGCGTGCGTGTTCGATTCGTACAATCCCCGCAGGAACCCAAAGAGAAATGTTGCCGTCCAAACTAGTGTTAACGAGGGCAGCCAGCCGAAACAGAAAATCATCGGCGCACCGAGAAACATCGCCGTTGTTTGCAAGAGCAGCCGGAACCGCGGAAACTTCGGTACTAAATAGTCGGCTAACATTCCGCCGAGCAATACGCCGCACAGTGCCGCCAAGTGATGGTACAGCATCGTGTATCCGCCGGCTTCGGTCTGCGATAAATCAAACTTTGCTTTGATAAATGCCGGCGACCACGTCAAGTACGCATTATTCACGAACACTATCGCCGTAAAACCGACAGTTAATAACAACGCCGTCGGAATTCGGACAATCCGTTTGATGGCTTCAAACGGCGGTAATGGTTTTTCCTGCGGCACTTTGGCGGACGGTGCCGTTTTCGGCGCGTCCCGAAGTAAAAAGATAAACGAAATGCCCAAAAGAATACCGCAGCAGCCGAATAGATAAAATGCCGAACGCCAGCCGAACATATCGGCGATCCAGCCGGCAAGAAAGCCGCTAATCATTATGCCGAAGTACAGCGATGCCTGATGAATCGACAAAGCGATTGCCCGCGTTTTTTGATGATATGCCGCAATCAACGCCGTCGATGCCGGTCCGTAAAACGATTCGCTGCCGCTGGTCGCAACGCTACGGAACGCAATGATTCCCCAAAGCCCTTTGGCGGTACCGGTGAGCGAGGTAGCAATACTCCAAAAGATAATACTTATGGTGATAATCCATTTTTTACTCCATCGGTCACCGAGAAAACCCGCAACCGGTACCATCAGGGCGGTTATGAGAAAGAGAATCGTTGCACTCCACCCCAACTGTGTATCGGTCAGGTTCAGTTCACCTTTAATGGACGGCAGAACAATACCGAAGATAGCCCGGTCTGCCTGATGAAAAAAGTAGGCGCAGAACAACAGTGCTAAAAGTTGCCAACGGTACCGCGGCGGAACGGACTGCTGCATCGTACTAAAAATGACGGGACGGGAAACGCTAATCCCCTCATTGTAATTTAAGTTGGTGTTCTCTTGCAAGTTAATGAAAAAAATAATACAATCAATGGAACAACGGAACGGCGGCATAACCGCCCGGCTAATAATTGCAATGCCTGAACTGCGATTCCGCATCACGCCGGAACTCCTTCCTGAACCGCTCTTGAAACGCGCCTACTTTGCCGCGTGGGGACGGGCTCCGCGCCCGACGGAAACGTATCTCGACGGCGAAATCCTAACAGTTAAGTCCAACGTTCGCGGAAGCGGTACCGTCCATATCTTATGGTCGCACAAACAACTGGGAATGACTATCGCTTCCACCGAAACACTGGGAAGCAGAACCGAACCGTTTGAACTCATTCAGGAATTGTGCCGCGGTTCCCTCGGTCGATTGGCACGGAAGGTATTTGAATGGCAAATGCTCGGCTTTTATCATCCTGCCGAGTTGCGGGACCGTATGACTGAAGCGTCCCGGCAATTTTCCGCAACGATTTTTTCAACACAAACGCCGCGGGAAAAAGACCAAAAATTTGCGGAACATCTCGAAGAGTTTGAACAAATCGCTCTGGAAAGCACACGGGCATTCACATCGCAGTCCATCGCTTGGCGGACGCAGACCGGACAGCGTCTTCCGGTACAGTTCGGTACCGGTCTTGCTCAACTGCCCCTCGGCACGCTTTACGAATTCGACCTTTACGCCAAGCATCTGCAAGAAGCGTTTCACTCGGTCATTCCGAAATTTTCTTGGCGGGAACTGGAACCGGAACAAGGAATGTTCCAATGGGATATACTGGAACAGCGGATTTCCAATTCCATCCGGTACGGATTAAACGTTGTTCTCGGACCGCTGTTGTCATTTGACAAAACATTTTTTCCCGATTGGCTTATACCGCATTTGAAACAGGAAGGATTTTTTGAATCCAATGCGACCCGGTTCGTCAATGCGGTTGCCGAGCGGTTCGGTTCTTCCGTCCGTTCGTGGATTTTAACAGACAGCGTCAACTTGTATCATCTGCCGGAACTTTCACTGCCGCGGATTGTAACGCTGACCCGGATTCTTGCATCGCAGATGAAAAGCAGAGGAATCGAAACGCCGGTTCTCGTCGGTATCAATCAGCCGTGGAGTGAGTATGCCGTTGATGCAGTGCCGGAATACGACCATATCCAGATTGCCGAGGCACTGATGGGCTGCCGGGAAATTGATGCGTTTCTCCTCAAAATAAATTTCGGTTTCGATTGGGATTCGTCTTTTCCGCGTAATCCGATGGAAGTCAGTCATTTGATTGACCAATGGAGTTTTCTCGGTAAAAAAGTTTATGTTTCATTATCGGTTCCCAGTATGCTGATGCCGATGGATTCTGACATCAATGAAGCGGTTGCGCCGGAGTACCAATGGTCGGAAGGGTTGCAGCAATTTTGGACAGAGAATCTGTTGAAAACAATTTTAGGCAAACGGATGGTTGACGGCGTTTTTTGGACTCCCTTGCAAGATGTTGCGGAGCAAACGTACTCCGGGCTGATTGATTCGGCGATGGTATTAAAGTTAGCATTCAAACACTTCGCCGCTCTTCGGCAGTCCATAGTACAGTAGGAAGGATACTATTATGAAACCAATGCCGGTTGAAATAATTTTTTCCGGCAGCGGTAGTTTCCTCATCGCCGCCGAAAACGGGGCAACCTGCTTGAAACGGTTCCCGTACCGGCAGCGCAGGTTACGTCGCTGTGCTTCGGCGGCAGAAATCTTGACACTTTGTTTATCACCACAGCGGGCAAGAACATAAATGGTTCTCCGAAAGATGAGTACCCGGCACAGCCGGATGCCGGAGGAATTTTTTGCTTTCGTCCGCATATCTTGCCTGCTTTATCTAACCGGTAAAAACACTGCAACCGGCAGTTTATACCATTTAGAAAAAACATTACTTGATTATTCAAGAGTTACTCCGGTTTTGTCCGATAGAGTAAATGACCCTGAAAACACATTGCGTGTCGGGGGGCACGTTCAGGGAAGAGTCAGATACCGACCGGGAGAGAATTGAGCCGCGTTCGGCTCATCGGGACTGACACGAAACATTCAGGATTTCCAACGAGATAATGTCGGGAAAAACACATTTCTCTCGGAGGACCAACCAGAAAAAGGAGAGTTTACCCAATGAAGTCCAGAGTTTTGATGGCTGCTCTCGTCGCTGCCCTGTTAATGGGTTCCCGGCTTTATGCCAGCGATTGCGGTCCGTGTGACCCTGCTTGCGACCCGTGCGGTGATGCCGGTTGCGTCAAGTCAGTTGACTTGTTTGCAGGTCTTAAGAGTTTGGTGGCTCACCGCAGCCCCTGCTCGGATGCCGGTGAGTGCGGTCCGTGCGACGGCGTTGTTGCCTGTACGCCTTGCGATGAAGCCGCTTGCGACCCTTGCGGTCAGTGCGGGGACCTCGGCTGCAATGACGGCTGTTCTCTCAAGTTTTCCTTCGGCAGACGCCTCAAAGGGCTGTTCGCCTCCAAAGGATGCGGTACGTGCGATGTCAATCCATGTGATGAAATTGACAATGGAAACTGTGGTCCGTGCGATGATTTGACTTCGTGTAATGACCACGCCTTCAAGCACACCTTCAAGTTGAAAAAACTGTTCAAGGGCTTTGCCCTCGGCGGACACTGCGACACCGGTTGCGGTAATCCGTGCGATGCGGCTGGCGACTGCAACTTGGGCGACTGCAATCCGTGCGACGAAATCGGCAACGGCGACTGCAATCCGTGCGATGAACTCGCCTGCGGTCCGAAGTTCGGTTCCCTGCTCGACAAACCGCGCCGCGGTCTGAAAAAACTGTTCGATGGTTTGTCTTTCAGCGGTTGCGACACCGGCTGCGGTCCGTGTGACCCGGTTTGTGACCCCTGTGCTGATGTGAATCCCTGTGATATTGCTTGTCCTGCGGCTTCAAAGCTCCCCGAAGCGGCAAGGTAATTGAACGGCGAACCCCAACAGCAAATAACTATACGTTCGCAAATGAGCCCTCCGTTGCCTCGGCAACGGAGGGTTTTGCCGTTATACGCCGGCACACCGCAATCAGAGCATTCATTGCCGTTTCGATTTCCGTTTCAGACGCATTGTTTTTGAGTAATTCATTGAGAGCGGCAGCAGCTTCACTGACCGGCATAAAACCGTAACCGCCGGCAGAACCTTTCAGTTGGTGCGCCGCTATTTGCAAATCCGCCCAATTCTTGGCGGCAAATGCCGTTTCAAACCGTTGAATTCGTCCCTGCATCTCGTCAACGAACATCTCGACGATTTCCCGAAAATCCTCGTCCGATGCCAATGCCGAATATATCAACGCTTGTTCTTCCATTGGTTCATTCCTCCGTATGCGACACTTGTTTGACCGGCGGTCGCGGCGGCAGAGAAAATTCCGTCGCTATTTGTTCTGCCGGACTTGCCAATTCCGCCGCCAACTTCGGTGCAACCGGTACCGTTGCGTTTTCGGTACGCCGATTGTCCGACGGTTCTCCCGCTTTCGGCAATTCAATGATTGCACCGACCAACTGGACCGGGCTGACGTTCGGTCCGACCGTTTCCGCCGTATATTGCGCTATCATCTTGTTGTACTCAACAACCGCGTCTTTCATTTCAAAAAACGATTCCGTCCGCTGATTCAACTGGGAAACAAGTTGCAGCGAATTAGCCGGTACCGCTGCTAACATTCCGAACACGGCTTCGCAACTCTTGTGCTTCGCATCAACAAGTTGCTGTTGAACCGGGAGCAAACGTCCTAAATATCTTGCTTGTTCCGTGCGGGCAATTTGGGCAGCGTAGGTTTCATACGGTTTATAAACCGGCAAATCGCACGGCAGCGGCAGCATATTTTCTGAAACAGCAATTCCTTTACTGCGTTTCAAAAGTTCGGCAAGTTCATACTGCTTTTTGACGAATTCCATTTCGGTTCCCCGCCGCTGTTGTTGAAACAGGTTCAGCGTTTGTGCCTGCTGTGCGTCCCGCACGGTACCAGCGAGTTGTTCTGATTCCCGGCGGACATTGTACTCGACCAACAAACCAAGCAGTTCCCAATAAGATTCCAGCAGTTGTTTGCGGACAACGGGATGGTGCGTTCCGTTCAGCAGTTGCGCCACGGTCAGCGGTTTGCCTTTGATAAGCGAATTCGGGTCTTTCGGCAAATCCATAAATCGGGCAAACGGATGATTTGTGTCCGCTTTGGATTGCAGTTGCACCGGACTTTTCGGCGTGTTTTTAACGGATAACGGAGTTTTAACTGATAATGTGTTTTTAGCGGATAACGAACCGGCAACTGTGCTGTCAGGCACCTTCAACCGCGGCGGCATCGGTTTTTCTTGCAGCGATGGAACTTGTTCCTCTTTTGGCGGCGAAACTTGTTCCGGCATACGGTTGGCTGCCGTCTTCGGAGCCGGTTCATCGAATGAAATCAGTGCCGGCTCCAATGCCGATGCCGCCGGAACATCCGCAAATCCTTGTCCGAAACCGGAACTTTGCAGTAAAAGTAAAACCAAAAGGGTAAAAAATCCGCATTTCATAAGTTTAACCGCCGCTTAGCGGCAGGCGAGTGGTTATTTAGCCCTGCCGCCTGTCGGCGGGCGGGTGTGGGCGGAACATAGCAAATCTGCCAAGTTTTTCAAAGAGCAATTTTTATGACATATCAAACGTTACGAAACGTTACCATTTTCGTAACATTTGTTACATTAAACTCCTTAAACAGAAATTAAAAAAGAGTTTTTAGAACTGTCTATGCGATTTTTCTGACCAAAACACAATTTGTGTATTATAATAAAGGGAGGTTCTAAAAACCGCCAAACAAAAAGAAAAGAAAAAACTTTCATTTTCTTCTTTTTTGTGTTAAAAGACGTTTTTAGAAGCCCGTAAAGTATGAGTGTTTGCCGATTCCTGTCAGTTGCCGTTTTACTGTTTTCCGCACCGGTTTTCGGGGCAACGTTCGGGGACTGTCTATGGGGCGGTTCCAACGAGGAGACGGCTTACACAAACACATTCGTTCCCGGAATGGGCGGTGTTTCACTAGCACAAGCGGCACCGCCGCCGATGAACCTCGGCGCACCGCCGCCGGCAATTCCTGTACAGCAAACGCCCGGAAGTTGGACTTCGCCCGGTACTCAAGCCGTCAACGTACCGCAATCGGCTATTCCAACCATTACTGTTCCTGCCGGTCCCGTCGGTTCCGTAGGATTACCCGCAATGAATCCGGCACCGCAGCCGTTACTGAATATACCGGACAAGGAAATCATTTATGTTTTACCAAGCGGGGAAAAAAACGAAGAATTGTGTGTTGACGGCAAACCGGGGATTTCGGCAACGGCGGCGAAGATTGTGCCTGCCGGAACACCGGGAGCGGTTCCCGTTGCCGTGCGGACGGTGAATGTCGTTCGTCCGAAAGTCGATTATCATTGGTCGTACTCCCCGATTCATTCGCAAACGAGTACCCTCGTAAAAGTCGTCAATCCCCGAACCGGCAAAGTTGTCAAGCAGTATTGCAAAGAGGACGAAAAAAAGTCCTCGTTACCGTGGCTGCACCGGAAAGAGACGGTAACGTATGAAACGGTCGCTGTGAAAGTTGCCGAACCCGTATCGCTGAATCAACCGGCTTCACAGGGAATTCAACAGCCGAGACCGTCAGGTTCGGCACCAACGGCGTATCAGAGCAGGTATCAGGGAACAATACCGGAGCAAAGCAACACTGTTTCGACAAGCATTATTCCCTAGCCGGCTTCACCAGCCGTACCGTGATACCGACAGAACCCATTGCAAAGTTCTGTTCCGTGCTGCCGAACGCCCGAAAAACGTAATCACCGAACACATTTTCCGGTACCGGTATTTCCGCCGTGAACGTTCCTGCGGACACCGGTACTTCGTGGGAAAAAACCGCCTGTTCGTTGGAACGCCGGTACTCTTCGTTATCCTGTTTTTGTGTTTCGGCATCTTGCCGGTATTCCTTCCGCCGCGGCGATTGCAGCGAAATCCGTCCAACTGCCGGTACTAATTCGATGTGAACCGCTTTGATTCCTCCGTCCGGTACAGTACCGGTCAACGAAACCGTTGTTCCCGCTTTTGTTCTTGCCGGTGCTGTCAGTTGAATTTGTTTCGGTATCGGCAGTTTCAGCAGCGGGTCGCCGAACAGATTGAACATTGCCGTTTGTTCCGCCCGTTGTTGAGCCAACTTATCGGGAAACGGGTCAAACGATTTTGCCAGCGTGTCGAGCATTTCCCGCACCGGTCGTCGATTTGTTTTTTTGACTTCTGCCTCCGTTGTTGGCCGACGGAGGGCTTGCCCATCTTTCTTCGGAAACAAAACCTTGTACTTCGTTTCCCAAACAAGTTGTCCCAGCGTTAATCCTTGTTCTTGTTTTTCAAAAAGTGTGTGCAGCAGTTCCAAACCAAAAATACTCATTCCGTAGGGCATTGTCGTTCGGGAAGCGGCAACCGCCGCAACGGGTCCTTCTTTTTGCAGAACGAATTCCTCGGCAAGCGAACGGGTCGCCGCATCAAGCGTTCCGCCGTAGCAGCACAACAGCAGCATTATCGGCATCGTGTCCCGGCAGCACAGTACCGGAAGATGTTCGGCATCTATCGTCGGCAGCCGTCCGTCCGGTATCGTCAGCGGGTCGAGTTGCCGATGATTGCCGTGTCCCATATAGCACCAGAACAGCGTCCCCCGGTTCAGTGTTGCGGTTAATTCCGTTTGAAAGTCCAACGGGGCGGGACAGAACGGACTTTGCCAATGAGCGTGAAGCAGAGCGATGTCCCAACTGTTCGGAACCGTCTGCGTTAAAATATACCGGACAGCGGACTCTATAACATTGTCAATTACCGGTGAAAAATTACCGATACCGGCGACTGCCTGTATCCGGCGGCACCAAGGACCGGGTTGGATTTGCGTTTCGTACCGGATTGTTTTTTGAATCAGCAGCGATAATTCTTCCGGCGTATCAACAGGAAACCGTCCTACGGGGCAATCGGGAACACCGTCGTTATTTCGGTCGGCGTACCAGTCGTCGCTTGCAAAATGATTTTCTTCGCTGAAGTGTTGAATAAGAATACTGCCGAACCGCGGAGACGGAATTAACCGGCTGCTGCCGGCGAGAAAGACGGCAGACAAATTCGGCGGCAGCGAATCGCGGTTAAATGATTTACCGGACGGAATAACGTGAACGGTATAACCTTGGGCAGTGCGGTACTTTACCCACGTCATCAGAGCGTTCTGTAATGATTCCGGGACAATAACGGCAACGTTCTGTGCCGACAAAACGGAGAATGGAAAATGGAGAATGGAGAATAACAGCAGTAGAAAACTATTGCTTAACAACAAATTTGATTTTCTTAATCTTTTCATTCGGCAGTACGGTTTTGATTTTCGCCAGAAGAGCATCCTGTTGAAACGAAAGTTCCTGAACAAACGCATTGTGCGGTACGGCAATTTCCAACGTTCCGCGTTTCAGACCGGCGGCGCGGGTAATGGACGCAAACGGCTCCGGCGCAGTCATCTTCCAAACCCGGTCAATCGCTTCGACATCCGGTCCGTGCTGTATTCCGTACCGGGCTATCAACTGCGGCAAAACATCGCCCAATCGGGAAACACCGGCAGGTAAACGCTGCGTAACTTTATTCATTGTAAAATAGCAGGCAGTTATTCTTTATCTTCGCCGAGGTTTTCGAGAAACCGGCGAATCGGCTCTTCGCCCGGCAGCGGATGCGAAATCAGTAATTTGCGCTGCAAGTCCCGAACGCTGCCGTCGACCGGTTCGGAACCGTTCTTCCATAACGTCAAAATTTCCAATGCCCGGCATAGTTCAACCCAAACCTCCGGCGACGGATAATTTTCGCAGTTCACTAATTCCTTCATATATTGATGAAGCAACTTCAACGCTTTCACATCTTCGTTGTGTTTGAGCAGAAAAAACGTGTAGGACGTGTAAAGATGCCGGTACGTCAAATAAACTTCGTCAGGAAAATCCGTTCCGTTTGATTTCAATACCTTTTTCATTAACCGTTTTGCTTCTTTATAAACCTTATCTGTTTTTTCAAACGGAAAGACCTCTTCGACTGCTTTCGCATACGTCATCAGCGACAACAGCAGCAGCCGGTTCGCCTCCTGAATCTCGTTGTTTTGCAGCGCACGAATGACACCGACACTTCGTTCAAACAGTTGTTCCGCTTTCTCCGTCTGTTTCAATTCCAAAGCGCACAGGGCTTGATAATGCAGCGATTGACGTTGTTCACCGATATAGTACAGTTGTCTGTCCCGAAACGGGTCGGTCGCCGTAAATTTTACCAACGGTGCGCTTCGCACATTCGCCTCCCGCCGGTAATACTCTGCTTTGGAACGCAGTTTGTCCGTGCCGGCTTCAAGTTGTTCCCAAATCTTCGCTGCCGCTGCAAAATCGGAACCCGCTCTTTTGAATTTCTTATCCAGCATCGACAACGCTCCCCGCTGCTGCAAGAACGATGCCGCTTTCATACCAAAAAACATTGCGGAATCACCGTTTGCCTCCGGCCGCTGCTGCTGTGCCGTTTCAACCGCGGAATCAGCGGCATTGAGAGCGGCGCGGAGAAGTCCCTGCCGGATTTTATCGGGATACAAATCCTCCGGCTGTAATTGCGATTCGGCAAACTCCAAAAACTTCGAGTAGGCGAGCAGAATATCGAACATCAGTTGCGGATGCCCGTCGGCAAACCGCCGCCGTACATCGTCGATTGCTCTATGAAACAACTGAAACGATTTTTCAATGCTGCCCTGATGAACGTAAAACAATGCCGCGTGTTCCAGCAGTTCACTCCATTGCAATTTTGCCGCCGGCGGTCGGTCTTCCGGTTCATCGTCCGCAACCGTCCGATGTAGTCGCAAAGAATGGAGAACGTCTTTTTCTGCTGCCGCCCAATCGCCTTGCTCTTCAAAACAAATACTGCGCAGTTGCTTAATCGCCGCTAAATCGCCGATGTATTCCAGTCGTCCGTCATCGACAACCGGTTCTAACACCGCAATCAGTTTGTTGAGCCAAAACAGCGTTTGCTCTTTGTTGTTCCGAAGCCGTTCGATGCCGACCATTTTCCGATAAGCGGTGATAATGTTCGGTAAAATCTCGGTGTGACCGGAATCGTATCTGCGGTGCAGTTTTGCCAGTGCCTGCATTTTCATCTTCACGGCTTCATCAAGTTTCTCCTGCGCTGCCAACATATTAGCGTGGTTCAGTTGCACCACGCCGATGGAATACGGGATAAACGTTGAGTCATCGGCATCCGGCAAACGCAGGTCTTCTGAATGTTTATACAAAGCGGCGGACTCCTTAAAGGAATCATCTGCCTCTTTGAACCGCTTCAATTCAGAAAACACGTTGCCGCGGCACATTATTGCGTTGGCAATTCCAACGCGGGCAAAATAATTCAGCGGTTCCCGCTCGGTAATATACCGGTAACGTCCGATACACAGTTCCAGTTCTTCCAGTGCCGTTTCCGGTTCGCCGACGCGCTCGTAAATCAATCCCCGATGTAAGTGCAACGCCGGCAAAAGCATCGCCGGAATAAGGTGTCCGTTTGCCTGAAGTTTTTCAATCAGTTCAAGGGTCTGCGCTGATACTTCCAGCGATTCCGCCAGTGCGTCCCTGTGTTCCAGAAGATGCGCCAGCCGCATCAACGCTTGCAGTAAAACGGGGACGAATTCGGATTCGTCGTTTTCGAGACAGCCCTGAATTTGTTCGATTGCCTTTTTATAATCCCCGGCGGCACTTTCCGTATCGCCGCTTTGTTCTTTCGCTTCGGCACAAGACAACAAAGCGGCGACGAGTTGATGCCGAAATTCCGGTTCGCCGTTTTTTGCCATCCGTGTCCAAATCCGCACCGCTTGTTCTTGGGCGGCAATCGCAGCGGACAATGCCCCGAACGGTTCAATGAGGACTTCTGCCCGGTTCATCAACGCTACCGCCAACTCGTTCTGCAAGTCCGTTCCGATACTGCGGTTTTCCGAAAGGTAATGAATAACGTTGTTGAACGCGAGCAGACCGGGTTTCGGACCTTGCGAAATGCGGATGATGATTGCCCGGAACAACATACACCGTCCGAGGGCTTCCTGAAATTCGACTTGTCCGTCGCGGATTAACTGTTTGGCGATACCGATTGCCTCATCGACCAGCGTAATGGCACCGGGAAAAGATTGTTTTTCAGCAAGGTGCTGGGCAGAACGCATTAGGGAGTCGGCAAGTTCCGGTCGCAGATGCAGTCCACCGGCGGCGATTTCGGCGCGCAGCCGCCGCACGGACTCCTCCGGGGATTCCTTGCGTTTTTTTCTACCGTTAAAGTGTTCGTAATCGTCGTAGGTACTCACGGTCTCGGCATCCTCTTCGTCCTTCATTATAGACGATAGTATCGGCACAAGCAAGTCCCCGGAATCGGAAAGCAGGAAACAAGGAAATGCCGTTTCCCGGTCATTATAGATTGCCCTGTTGAAAAAAATGAAAAACGAAGTACAATGAACGGGAAGAATGAGAGAGTTACCGTTTCCACGCCGCATCGCAATCCTCGGCTCCAGCGGGAGTATCGGTCGTTCTGCGCTCGAAGTGGTTGCGGACTCTGAAGGAAAACTCGTGCCGGTGCTGCTGTCCGTCCACCGGCAAACAGACGTTCTTGCCGAACAAATCCGGCAAATGACGCTGCGGAACGTTGCCGAACATATCAAAGACGGAACATCGCCGCCGCTGCCCCGCTGGGTTGTTGTAACCGATGAAACCGCCGACCGGTCGCCGTTGGAGGACTTGCCGCCGGATGTCGAAGTTCTCTACGGACACAACGCTCTGTGCAAACTCGTTCAGGAGCCGGAAGTTGACATTGTTCTTTCCGCCATCGTCGGAAGTGCCGGTCTGACAAGCACTTGGTCGGCACTCGAAGCGGGCAAAACCGTTGCACTGGCAAACAAAGAGTCCCTCGTGATGGGCGGTGCGCTGCTGCCGGAATTGGCGAAAAAGACCGGCGGTCGGCTTATTCCTGTTGACAGTGAACATTCGGCGGTAATGCAGTGTTTGTCAACGGCGGGGGGAACGGAGGAAACCGGCGGCATAGCCCCCCGGTTAAACCGGATTATATTGACGGCAAGCGGCGGACCGTTTCGGACGAAAACACGGGACGAATTGGAAAACGTTACGGTACAGGAAGCGTTGTCCCATCCCACTTGGAAAATGGGAAAAAAAATTACCATTGATTCCGCAACGCTGATGAATAAAGCGTTGGAAATCATTGAAGCGCGGTGGTTCTTCGATGTACCGGTCAGCAAAATCAATGTGATGATTCATCCGCAGTCCGTCGTTCATTCACTTGTCGAATTCATTGACGGTTCGGTGATTGCCCAAATGAGTCCGCCGGATATGAAACTGCCGATTCAGACGGCGTTAAACTATCCGTACCGATTAGACGGTCCCGCCGAACGAATGGATTGGCGAAAAACATTAACGCTGGACTTTTACCCGCCGGATTTAGAACGTTTTCCGGCGATTTCCCTCGGCTTGGAAGTTGCCGAAATTGCCGGTACCGCCGGTGCGGTGGTCAATGCGGCAAACGAAGTTGCCGTTGCCGCTTTTTTGAACGGAACGGTGCCGTTTTTGAAAATCGTCGAAGTATGCCGGTCAGTGCTGGCACATCATCAATACGAACAACGCCCGACACTGGAAAAGTTGCTGGAACTTGACAGTTGGGCAAGAAAAGAAACAGAAAGGATAGTAAATGTCTGAAATTTGGACAGTTGCTTATAACATCGTGTTAGTTATTCTCGGTATCAATGCGCTGATTATCGTTCACGAATGGGGACATTTCATCGTTGCCCGAATGTGCGGTGTGCGCTGCGAAAAATTCTACATCTGGTTCGACTTCTGGGGCTTGAAATTTTTCAAGTTCAAATGGGGCAATACGGAATACGGTCTCGGTTTGTTTCCGCTCGGCGGATACGTCAAAATGCTCGGACAAGAGGATAATCCGGGCGAGTTGCGCAAAGAATTAGAGCGGGCAAAAACTGCCGGCACCGGGGACTTGCCCCCGAATGAAAACGAACAAACCCCGCCGCAACCCGGAACCGGTACTAGCGATAAACTGAACGAAGCCGTTTTTGCAAAGGATAGTTTTCTTGCGAAAAGTGTGCCGCAGCGGTTGGCAATCATTGTTGCCGGCGTGGTGATGAATTTTATCTTTGCTGTTGTTTGCGCAACCGCCGCCTATATGGTCGGCATCGAAGAGACCGCCCCGTCCATCGGCAGCGTCGTACCGGGTTCGCCGGCGTGGGATGTCGGTCTCGAAGCCGGCGACCGCATCACTGCCATTAACGGCAGTCCCGCCCGTATGTTCACCGATATAAATATGGCAATGGTCGGAAACGAAAGCGGCGTGAAACTGGCGGTTGAACGCGTTTACGGAAAAAGCGAAATTACCGTCATTCCCCGCAAGCGTCCGAGCGACCTTATACCAATGATTGGCATTGGTCCGTTGCCGACGCTGCACTTTGCATCGAACAAACAAGCCGTCTATGACAACTGCAAGCCGCTGTATCCGAAAGAAACACTGGACGAACTTACAAAACGGCTGACTGACCTGCGGATTTTGGAAGTGAACGGCACTGCCGTCAAAACATTTGCCGAGTTTCAGGAAGAGCAACTGAAACAATTCGATAAGCCGGTAAACGTCGGCTTTGTCAATGCGAAGAACGAACCGTATCAAACGGAAGTGCCGGCAATTCCGATGCTGGAAACGGGGCTGCGGTTCCGAATGGGCAGTATCGTGAACATCCTGCCGGGGTCGGATGCCGAAGAGAAAGGAATCAAAACCGGCGATAAAATCGTTGCCGTTGACGGACAAACGGATTTAGACCCGTTGAAGTTGCCGCAACTGATTTTGCAGAAAGTTAACGAAGGCAAAACATCGGTTGAATTAAAACTGATGAACGAAACAAATATTGAACGCATCGTAGTTATTGAATTGAAACCGGAACGCCAAATCCCGCAGTTGGGTTTTCTTTCGATGAAAGACCCCGTCGGCAGCACCGCACTGGGTTTGACGTGGACAGCAGAACCGGTGATTGAAACGGGTGAACTCGCCGGCAAGCGGGTCATTTCCGTTAAGATTCTCAATGCTGAACGGGTGCTGAAAAACTCGTCGTTTATGTTCGCCGACAGCGAAGGCGTTCAATTTACCGGTGTCGGCGATAAAGTTGACATTCCGTACATCTTCGACAAGATACTGAATAATTCGCCGGTGAAGAAAAATAAGCCGCCCAATCCGTTAGTCGTCCGCCTCGGTATCGAGGAAAACGGCAAGCCGACGACGGTTGATTTGCCGGTGTTTTACTCGAAGGACTGGTTCAACACCGACCGGGGCTTTCTGCTTAAAGCGGAATCGGTAATGGTGAAAATCACATCTTTCGGCGAAGCATTGCAACTCGGAACCGCCAAGATGGTCGAGTATTCGCTATCCGTATTCAAGTTTCTGCAAGCGTTGACGAACGGTTCGGTATCGCCGCGGGCTTTGAGCGGACCGGTCGGTATCGTTTCGCTGGCGTACCGGTTTGCGGACAACGGCTTCGGGACATACCTGCTGTTTTTGTGTATGATTGGGGCGAACCTTGCCGTGATAAACGTTTTGCCGATACCGGTACTGGACGGCGGACACGTTGTTTTTCTGCTGTATGAAGGCATTACGGGCAAGGCACCAAACGAAACGTTCCAAGTGATTGTCAGTTATATGGGTTTGGCACTGATTTTGGCGTTAATGGTTTGGGTGATTTCGCTGGATCTCAGTTGTATCTCCCGATTCTGATTATCTTAAAATCAATCAACCGGGAAAAGCGGGAAACACAGTTTCCCGCTCGTGAATTTCTTTTCGCTCGTGATTTTTTCTACCGCAGAGCGTTCCGCAAACGCTGTAACGGCTTGCGGTCCCGACGGGCGGTCTTCGTTCCGGCAATCTCCTTCGCAATCTCATCGAAGAACACAATCCCTTCGGCAACGAGCGGCTGATTGTTGTTCCAGTCCGCTTCATACTCAACCGAGAACGGAATGATGTGCGTCTTCGGGTGCGTTGCGAACTCCTTGAGAATGTCGGCGATTCCGACTTCGCCCTGTCCGAGCGGCACGTCCGCCCCGTTGTAATTGCCTTGGGCGTTTTTCTTCAAGTCCTTAATGTGGAAACTGTTGATGTGTCCTTTGAGTTTCTTAATGCACTCCAACGGGTTAAGTCCGCTGCGGAGCCAATGCCCGGTATCGGCACACGAACCGATACGGGGACTTGCGTCTTTGATATGGTCGAGAACGATTTGCGGGTCCCAATAGATGGACGCTTTCGGATGATTGTGCAAGCCGATGAAGAATTTGTACTCTTCCGCCAGTTTGCTGACTTCGGCGATTTTGTCAAACCCCGGCTCGACGTTCAGGAAGTTGAATCCGACGGCGGCAGCGAAATCGAAATGTGCCTTGTCGGGAGGGCAAACGCCCATCGAATGGGGCTTCGTCCCTGTTTCGGCGAGAAGGTCCTTGAATTTCTTGAAAGCGTCTTTGTTTTCCGGTTTGAGCAGGTCGGGACCGACTTTGACATCGCTGTCTTTTGACAGTTTTTGTCCGCTGAACAGTTCAAAACTGGAAGCACCGCACGCTTGGACTTTCTTAACGGCTTCGTCGAACGGGAAGCGGTTGAACGAGTAGATTTGCGGTCCGATTTTCCAGCCGAGTTTTTCGGTGTAAGCCCGTTCCGGCGGAACGGCAGCGAGAAGTTGAGGGGCAAACAGTGCGGCACCGCCCAGTACGAGGGAGGTTTGCAGCATTTCACGTCGCGTTGTCATTGACATCTCCTAAATGGTGAAAGTAATACCGTTCCGAATTAAACGGCTGTGCCGATTATAACGGCATATTCGGCGAAAGGCAAGACAGGTGTTCGACTAAATCCAGAGTTGCCCATTGACTTTAATCACCGCTTTTCTGACCGTTTCGCTGCCGAACGGCGGAACCGTGTGCTGCGGTTCGTGTCCGTCTTGCGGAAAAAACACCGCAAAATCACCGGTGCGCAGCATAAGCCAATGACTGGTGTTGTCTTTCGGGACGTTATCAAAGAACTGTACGTCTTCCTTTTGCTGATATTCCCTTTCGGAAAAGTCCCGCAGTCCGTTTAACGGCAAATGATAAACCCGTTCCTGACCGGACAAAACAATCTGAATGTCGATGTACTTACGGTGAACTTCCGGCATCCGATTCTCACTGTCGTCCGTTCGGTATTCCGAAACACGGGCAAAGATGTCCGTGCCGCGAATCGGATATTCCCCCGCCGGTGTATTCGTTTTCAACGTTTGGACAAACGTTTCGATGTCCTGCCGGATGTCCGGCGGAAGATAAAACGATAAATGCGGAAGAATGTCGTAAATCATCAGAGAAAATTTAAGGTTAATGGACAAACGGCGATTATAGATTATAATGTTCAACGGGTCAATTACTGCGAACATTTTTCCCGCAAGTTAAAATATGATGCGAACACTTTTTTCCCTTATCGTTTTCGTTTGCCTTACCTCGTTTCTTCGTGCCGACGAAGGAATGTGGCTCTTTGAGAATCCGCCGAAACAGCAAGTCAAAGAGAAGTACAACTTTGATTTAACGGACGGTTTTCTCGACCACCTGCGGTTGTCGTCGTGCCGATTTGCCCGGCGAGGCAGTGCGTCGTTTGTTTCGTCGCAAGGTCTCATTATGACGAACCATCACGTCGGGGCGCGGAACCTGCACGAACTCAGTACGCCGGAAAATAATCTGCTCGAAAACGGGTTTTACGCCAAAACACTTGCCGATGAACTGCCGTGCAAAGGTCTTGAAGTTCTCGTGCCGGTCTCGGCGGAAGACATTACGGAAAAGGTCAACGCTGCCGTGAAACCGGAGATGTCCGCCGAAGAAGCCCAAAAGGCACGGAGCGGTGCCATTGCAGCGATTGAAAAAGAAGCCGCCGACAAGACAAAACTTCGATATGAAGTAACCACACTCTATCAAGGCGGAGCGTACCATCTTTACGGCTACAAAATTTACAACGACATTCGGCTTGTTTTCGCACCGGAGGAAACGATTGCGGCGTTCGGCGGCGATCCCGACAATTACGAATATCCCCGCTACTGCGTCGATTGTTCGCTCTTCCGTGCTTACGAAGACGGCAAACCCGCGAAAATCGAACACTTTTTGAAATGGTCAACGAGCGGCGTGAAAGACAACGAACTCGTTTTCGTTTCCGGTTTCCCCGGCAAGACAGACCGTGCTTACACGCGGGAACACCTCGAATTTCAGCGTGATGTTTATTTCCCGTGGCGGTTACAAAAATTGTATCGACGTGAAGTCGTGTATTCGGCGTTTGCGAACCGGAGTTTGGAAAACGCCCGGCGTGTCGGCGATGACCTTGGTGCTGTCCAAAATTACCGCAAACGCGCCATCGGGCAACTGCAAGGTCTCCAAACGCCGTCACTGTGGGGGGAACCAAAGAAAATTGTAGAAGGTTCGCCGGAAGAAATCATTAAATTAGCGTGTGCCGAGGAATCAAATTGTTACTACGCATACGATTTACTCGAATTGGGGGAAGCATTTAACAGCAAAACGTTTCAGATTGCAAGAACTCTGGTTCGCTTGGCTTATGAAATAGAAAAGCCGAACGGGGAACGTTTGAAAGAATATCGGGACAACAATCTCGAATCGCTCAAACAAACACTTTTTTCTGACGCGCCAATTTACGAAGATGTCGAAATTATCAAATTAACTGATTCGCTTACGATGTGGCGTGAAATTCCGCAAACTCTACTCGATATATCCGAAGTGCTTGACGTTGATAAGAATAAATCTCCGAAAGAATTGGCAACAGATTGGATTCTCAACTCAAAAGTCCGTAATGTTGATGAAAGAAAGCGGCTTGCAGAAGGGGGCATTAAAGCAATTGAGGCATCGCAAGACCCGATGATAAAACTTGTTTTGAAGGTCGAATCGGCAGCTCGGTTTGCCCGTGAAAATTATGAAGAAGCAGTCGAAGCCCCATTGACGGCGGCGTATGCTGAGTTAGCAAAAAAGCGTTTCGAAAAATTAGGAACGAGCGTTTATCCTGATGCAACGTTCACGCTTCGGCTTTCGTATGGTGCAGTGAAGGGTTACAAGGACGATGACGGTACGGAAATCGCCCCGGTAACGAATATTGCCGGGATGTTCGACCGGGCGGAGAAGCAGAAACACAAAGAGCCGTTCGATCCGCCGAAAAGTTGGAAAGACGGCAAATCGAAACTCAATTTGAATACGTCATTCAATTTAGTAACGACAAACGACATCATCGGCGGCAACAGCGGCAGTCCGATGGTCAACGCCAAAGGCGAAGTCGTCGGCTTGGTGTTTGACGGGAACATTTATTCACTGTCAAACAATTTCGTTTACACGGAGACGCAGAGCCGGTGTGTAAGTGTGAATACGGATGTGATTTTAGAATCGCTGCGGAAGATTTACAAAGCCGAGCGGATTGTGAAAGAATTAGGGTTTTAGTACAATCCTTGGTATGTTGTTTCGTACCTTTTTACTGTTTTGCGTTTTTGCCGTTCCGCCGCTTTGCGCCCAAGAAGCAGGCAAGTCCGCCTCGGCACTGGAACTGTCATCCCAAGCGTTCCGCGCTGCTGCCGAACGTGTTTTGCCCGCAACGGTTAAAGTCATTTCCCGAATGCAGACCGCTGCTGACCGGGATGCGATGCAGATTCAGATACCGGCACTGAAACCGCAGGCGGGACGGCGTAATCCCGGCGACAGCACTGGTACCGGTTTCATCATCGACCCGAAAGGAATTATTATTACCAATAATCACGTTATTGCTAAAGGCGTGGAAGTCGAAATTGAATTGCCGGACGGACGGACATATACCAGTACGAAGTTTGCCCGCGACCTCGAAACGGATTTAGCCGTGATTTGGGTTGCGCCGGACAAGGGTGAAACATTGCCCGTTGCGGTGTTCGGCAACAGCGATTTGATGGAAATCGGCGATTGGGTTCTTGCCATCGGCAATCCGTTCGAGTTGGATTCCACGGTCAGTGCCGGTATTATTAGTGCGAAAGGGCGTTCGTTGCGGAATGTACAGCGGACGGAATTTTTGCAGACCGATGCCGCCATCAATCCGGGCAATTCCGGCGGTCCGCTCATCAATTTGAACGGCGAAATTATCGGCATTAACACGGCGATTGCGTCCCGTAGCGGCGGTAATCAGGGCATCGGCTTTGCATCGCCGTCGAACAACGCCCAATGGGTGGTGAAACAACTTGTCGAAAAAGGCAAAGTCGAACGGGCGTGGTTCGGCGCGGTAACGCAGCCCGTAAGACCGCAGGACGTTAAACGGCTGAACTTGAAAGACCGCAGCGGTGTGCTGGTAGAATATGCCGTTCAGGATTCGCCGGCGCAGAAAGCCGGTATTCAGGAAAACGATGTGATTCAATCGTTTGACGACCAGCCGGTGAACGAAGTGTATCAACTGCAACGGCTGTCGGAACGTGCCGATTTGAACGGTGAACACCAAGTTGTGATAGTTCGTGAAGGCAAGCGGTACCGTATCCGCTTCGACGTGAAAGCGATGCCGCCGTCCGCCGGTCTGCTGGCAACGCCGGACAATTCGGTACGGTCCTATGTTGACAATGGTTTCGGAATACTTGTTGTCGAAGGCACGCCGCCGATTATCAGCCGGCTGCGGGTCGGACAGCGGAAGGGAATCGTGGTGTTGACGGTTGTACCGGGTGGACTTGCAGAAAAGGCGGGGGTCCGTATTGGAATGTTACTCACGAAGGTTGACGGTCGGGACGTGCCGACGTTGCCGATGTATTTGGCGGCAAGAGAAACTGGTTCGTTGTCTGCGGGAATCAAATTGAATGTTGTGCATCCCGGTGGTTCCGAAGAGGTGCTGACGGTGAAAGTTGGTGAATGATGGGAGTGTCAATTTTTTGTAGGTATTTATACGGGTTTCCAGGAGTGCTTCCAGTGATTGGAGTGGTGCCGCAGTGCCGATAGGTGCGGGTAAGACGGATGTGATTGTTTGCCGTCGTTACCGTTTTCGTCCCTTGACAAAGAGAAAGGCATCGAGGTTATGGAGAACCTGACCTTGTGGAGAATTGTCGCCGACTTGGTCGAATTCTTGAATAAGGCATCTTAAAACAATAACTCACCCAAAATTTGTTCAAAAACGACGAATTTGCGTCTCTTTTATCTTGTCAAGAGCAGTTTTATTGTTTTACGGTGCCTAAGTGCCTCCAATTTCTCGTGGAGGAAGGCATTCGCATCAATGGGGGGGCTGTTGCATCGTTACGTCCGTGTAAAAAAGGGGGAAACTGACGCTCCATTATAACACAGAGAAAAATACCTACAAAAAATTGACACTCCCATTTCAAACAGGACGGTAATCTTTCAGATATTAACCCTGTACCGTTCACCGTCCCGTTCAATGAAACCGGCGGAGTATAATGCGATGCTACCGTAAATCAACAGAAAAAGAGTATGCCGGGGCAGAAGATAACGGCGACAGTGTCGCAATGACCGTTTGGGGACGGGCGGCGGAGAACGCTAAAAAGTTGGTTTTACTTGCTGCCTGTTCAGAAAATCGCAAAGAACCGATAATAATGCCTCGCCATAGCGATTGGGCAGTTCAGTTCATTAGACCTGTTGCGCAACTTAAATTTGAGTTTCAGCGTTTATAATACCGCATATCAACGACAGACGCAGCAGATGTCTCCTGCGTCTGTTGCGGTAGGGATACGACATCATCTTAAACGCTTTTATGGGACTCGGTAAAACGATTCAGGGATTGGCGTTGCTCTTGTTGCGGAAAAACGATGGTCCCGCTCTCGTGGTGGCTCCGACTTCCGTTTGTGAAAATTGGGAGCGGGAAGCGTTGCGTTTCGCGCCGGTGTTGAACATCTTGCGAATATCCGCTCAAACGGGGCAGGCACCGGAGGATTACAAAAAGGAACGTGAAAGCATTATTAAAGGAGCAAAGAAAGGCGATATGATTGTTACGAATTATTCGCTGCTTCAAATCGAGCAGGAACATTTTACCGACAAGAAGTTTGCAACAATCATTTTGGATGAAGCGCAGGCGATTAAGAATGCCGACACGGGACGAACACGCACGGCATTTAATCTCGTTGGTGATTTCCGTGTGGCGATGACGGGAACGCCGATTGAAAATCATCTTGGCGAATTTTGGTCGATATTCAATTTTATCAATCCGGGTTTTCTCGGCACGAAACAGGAGTTTGAGCAGCGTTACGCGAATGCGGATAAACAAACCCGGCAATCGCTTAAAAATCTGATTCGTCCGTTCTTGTTACGGCGGACGAAGAGCGAAGTGTTGAAAGAATTGCCGCCCAAGACCGAGATTCAACTCGATGTCGAATTGACGAAAGAGGAAACGGCGTTGTACGAAACGGTGCGGTT
>JAISJZ010000372.1 GCA_031261125.1 Planctomycetaceae bacterium
ACCCGGTATGTCCGCCATCACAAACGAACGGTCAAGGTCGGGATGCACGATGCCCAAATGCGGATGTTTTGTCGTGAACGGATAGTTAGCGATTTCAGGGCGTGCCTGCGACAAAACGCTTAACAGCGTGCTTTTCCCCGCATTGGGTTTGCCAACCAGACCGGCATCGGCGAACATTTTCAATTCCAGTTTCAGTTCCCGGCGTTCCCCTTCACTGCCGGGTTCCGCCGTTCGCGGCGCACGGTTTGTCGCTGTCTTGAACCGAACATTTCCCTTGCCGCCTTTTCCGCCCCGGCAGACAACCACTTCATCGTTTTCTTTCGTAAGGTCTTTCAGAAGAAAACCGTATTTCTTATCGAAAATTATTGTCCCGACGGGAACTTCAACGAGCAAATCATCGGCGGCAGCACCGTGTTTCTGCGCCCCCGCACCGGGACTGCCGTTTGCCGCTTTCCACGTCCGGCGGTGAACGAGATGAATCAAACCGTTGTAATTCGCTGACGCACGGAACACAACGCTGCCGCCGTTTCCGCCGTCTCCGCCGTCGGGACCGCCGCGGGGAACGTACTTTTCCCGCCGGAAACTAATGCAGCCGGTACCGCCTTTTCCGGCTTCGACTTCGATTTCTGCTTCGTCAATAAACACGCTGATACGGGTAAGATTCAAAACATTCGCCGGTTTTTCCCGGAAACCAAAATACCGATTCCATTGTATTACAAAAGGAAACTAATGACAATCCTGCCGTTCCAACCTGCCAAATCGGCAGTTTTTCACTGGCACAGTTTTTGCTCTAATCTGTTCTAGCCCCATTACTTGCAGTGGGCAACCGCTTGCAAAGAAGCGGGCTAAAATACTCGAAAGGAGAATTTACAATGGCTAACGAAAAAATTATCGGTATCGACCTTGGAACGACCAACTCCGTCGTCGCTGTAATGGAAGGTAAAGATGTTAAAGTGATTCCCAATGCCGAAGGAAACCGGCTTACCCCGTCCGTTGCGGCATTTACGGACTCCGGCGAAACACTTGTCGGCGAACCGGCGAAACGGCAGGCGGTTACCAACCCGAAACGGACGATTGCGTCCATCAAGCGGTTTATGGGACGGCGGCACAGCGAAGTTGATGCGGAAGAAAAAATCGTGTCGTATCCCGTGGTCGGCGGAAGCAACGATTATGTAAAAGTCGAAGTTGACGGCAAACAATATACGCCGCCGGAAATTTCGGCAATGACGCTCCGCAAATTGAAAGAGTCCGCGGAAGCGTATCTCGGTCATAAAGTCAATAAGGCAGTGATTACCGTTCCGGCATATTTCAACGATGCACAGCGGCAGGCGACGAAAGATGCCGGTCAAATTGCCGGCTTGGAAGTTGCCCGTATCATCAATGAACCGACGGCGGCTTCGTTGGCTTACGGTTTGGATAAGAATGTCAATCAGAAAATTGTCGTGTTCGACCTCGGCGGCGGAACGTTTGATGTTTCCTGCCTCGATGTCGGTGACGGCGTATTCCAAGTGTTAAGCACCAACGGCGACACGCACCTCGGCGGCGACGACTTCGACCAAGTTCTCATCAACTTCGTTGCGGAACAGTTCAAATCCCAACAGGGTATTGACCTGCGGAAAGACGCGATGGCGTTGCAGCGGCTGCAAGAAGCGTGCGAAAAAGCGAAGCGGGAATTGTCGTCTTCACAGCAGACGGACATTAACTTACCGTTTATCACTGCCGACCAGAACGGACCGAAACACTTGCAAGAGAAGTTGACACGGTCGAAGTTTGAACAGTTGACAGACCATTTGGTAGAGCGTTGCCGCGGTCCGGTGATGAAGGCGTTGGCGGATGCAAAGTTGCAGCCGTCGCAGATTGACGAAGTGGTTCTCGTCGGCGGTTCAACGCGTATTCCGAAAGTGCAGGATTTGGTTCGGACGATTTTCGGCAAAGAACCGCACAAGGGCGTGAACCCCGATGAAGTCGTTGCGGTCGGGGCGGCGATTCAGGGCGGTGTGCTGTCCGGTGATGTGAACGAAGTGGTGTTGCTCGATGTTACGCCGTTGTCGCTGGGTATCGAAACGCTCGGCGGAATTATGACGAAACTCGTGGAACGAAACACAACGATTCCGACGACGAAAGAACAAGTGTTCAGCACGGCGGACGACAATCAATCGGCAGTAACGATTAAGGTGTATCAAGGCGAACGGGAAATTGCAGCGCATAACCGCTTGCTGGGACAGTTCAACCTTGAAGGACTTCCGCCGGCACCGCGGGGTGTTCCGCAAATTGAGGTGAAGTTCGACATTGATGCAAACGGCATTCTCAATGTGTCGGCGAAAGACCGCGGAACGGGCAAAGAGACGAAAGTCCGTATCGAACAGAGTTCCGGTTTATCCGAAGCCGAAATCGAGAAAATGCGTAAAGATGCAGAGGCGCACGCAGAGGAAGACAAGCAGCGGAAGGACTTGGTGGAGACGAAGAATCGTGCGGAGAGTATGTGTTTTGAGTTGGAAAAACTTCTCAAAGAACACGATGCGAAACTTTCGCAAACGGACAAGGACGCTGTCAGTGCGGCGGTTGGCAAGGTTCGCGAAGCGATTGCAACGGATGACCTTGCTAAAATCAAGTCAGCAACGGAGCAGTTGGAGCAAGCGTCGCACGCAATGTCGAAGGCGATGTACGAGTCGGCGGCGCAACAGCAGCCCAGCCCTGACGGGGCGGGCGGCGGCGAAGGCGTTGACTTGAATAAGAAGCCGAAGGACGACGACGCAATCGACGCAGAGTTTGACATAAAATAGTTGCCAGCCGTTTTACTTGCTGTTTTGCTTGCCGTTTTACTTGTAAAGCGCAAAATGTGAACCGCCGGCTTTGCCGGCGGCTGTTTTGTATCAAATATCCTTTTTGCTCTTGTTTCTTTTCCTCATTTACGGTAGAATGGCGGCGTTTAGTGATTTCCCTTTTCTCATCACCGGAGTTTTTAATGCCAGAAGAACAAATACGTACCGTTCCCGATGCCGACCAGCCCGCCGCTAATGAACAGCCGCAGCAAGTACAGGTTCGCCTCGACGATTCCAAAGTCGCCGCAACCTACGCCAATTTCTGCCGGGTAACCGGTATGCCCGAAGAGTTAATCATCGACTTCGGTCTCAATCCGCAGCCGATTGGATTACCGTCGAACCCGATTGTGATTACCGACAGGATTGTTACCAACTTTTACACGGCAAAACGGATGCTGTACGCTCTTCAAGCAACGATTCAGCGGCACGAACAGACCTTCGGCACGTTGGAAATCGACATTCAAAAACGGGTAAAAGCACAGTAATGTGGTGCGGCATCCAAGGACACGATGCGAATGTTGAACGCTTCCGCCGGTCGGCTCAACGCGGTCGGCTCGCCGGAACGTTTCTCTTTGCCGGTACCGCCGGTGTCGGGAAACGGATGTTTGCCTTTGCGCTTGCCCAAGGAATCCTTTGCAAAGGAAACGGCGGACGAAGCATCGAACCGTGCGGCACCTGCGATTCGTGCAAACTGTTCGGTACGCAGCCGCCTTCGCACCCCGATTTATACTATGTTTGCAAACCGGCAGATAAAGCGTCTCTGCCGCTGGAACTGCTCGTCGGCGACAAGAAAAGCGGCGGACGAGCCGGACTGTGCGCCGATATTTACCGCACGCCGTTTCTGGGACATCGGAAAGTTGCTATTCTCGATGATGCCGATTATTTAAGCGAGTCGGGAGCAAGCGCAGCGAACGTAATGCTGAAAACGCTGGAAGAACCGCCGCCGGATGCCGTCATAATTCTCATCGGGACTTCTGCAAGCAAACAGTTGCCGACAATCCGCAGCCGTTGTCAAATTGTCCGTTTTGCACCGCTGCCGCTTAAAATTCTTGCAACACTGTTGGCGAAAAATGAAGCGGTCGAAACGCTGGAACAGGGTTTGAAACTTGCCCGGCGGGCGGAAGGAAGTTATGACCAAGCGTTGGAATTGTACGACGATGCCGTTGACGGCACGTTTCAACAGTTCTGCAAACAACTTGCTCAAAAGAATTTTGATGCTGTTGCTAATGCGGCGAAAATCAACGAATTGATTGACGGTGCCGGTAAAGAATCTCCGTTGAAACGCCGCCGTCTTCGGCTGTTTTTACACTTATCGGTTCATCATTTTCGGGAAGTGATGAAAAGCAAACCGGCAACGGATTTCCGACCGGCAATGCGGATGCTGGAACAAACACTTGACGCTCTCGCCCAGATAGACCGCAACGCGGCACTGCCGGTGATTGTCGAAAATTGGTGCAGCAGATTGAAATAAAAAATGGTTCCCCACCGCCGTTTACTATAATCTCGACCCGTAAATAGTAGGGGCTGAGGCGATGGCAACCGATGTCGTCGAGAGCATCTTTGCGGATTTTCAGTTTCATTATTTTTCTCCGTGACGGCTACTCACCGCCAAAATATTATTAAATTGTAATTTTTTCTGACAAAAATACGAAAATAATGGGATATAAATATTCTATAAAACCAGAATGACTGCACCAATCGCTATCAATGCACCACCGATTAATGTCTTCAATTCCATCGGTTCATTTAGAAATATGAACGAAAATATCAACACAAAAACTACACTCAATTTGTCTATCGGTGCTACTTTTGAAACTTCACCCGTCTCTAATGCCTTGAAATAAAATATCCATGAAAGACCTGTTGCCACTCCAGAAAACACCAAAAATAGCAAGTTCGTTTTGCTCAAATCTTTTATTTCTTTGAATTGTCCGCTAAAGAGAACAATACTCCACGCTAACACCAACACAACGAGCGTGCGTATGGCTGTAGCCGTATTTCCATCAATGCCTTGTACTCCGATTTTTGCTAAAATTGCTGTCATCGCAGCAAATAAAGCAGATAATAACGCATAGAATTGCCACATTTTTTGATTGTTTTCTCCTTGACGGCTGCTCACCGCCAAAAGATTATTAAATTGTTAATAATTTTTTCAAAATGTTATCCATCGTTTTACCTTTTGCCAATTCATCTATCAACTTACCCGTTCTGCTGACTTGCAAATTCAACGGGACGGGGAAATGCCGGTTCGCAAAAAAAATCCAAGTATACAAATCATCTTACAACTCATTTTTTTTCGTCCTTTTATGATGCAGCATAAAATAAAACAGCACGCAAGCAAGGGCGACAAGCGAAACGATTGTGTACATTCCGCGATAGCCGGAATAGGGGATAAGGAAACCAACCAACAACGGACCTATTCCCATACCAATATCCGACAGCATAAAATAGGTGGAATTTGCCAAGCCCATACGGTGTTGCGGTGCCAACTGCACCGCTATTGTTTGCGTACTCAACTGGATAGCCCCCATTCCCAGTCCAATCAAAGCCGCTGCCAATAAAAGCATCACATTGGAGTAACTTGTGCTGAACAGATAGATTCCTGCTGAAAACATAATAATTGACACATACATAATCGGATGTTCCCCGCGTTTGTCGAATAGTTTACCCACAGCCGGTCGCGAAAAAAGCACCACCACAGCATAGACAACAAAGAAAAATCCTGCGGCTTCTTCCAATTTGATTTCTTTGGCATAAACGGCAAGAAACGACACAATGCTCGAATAGCACACATAAAGCAGCAAAGCGATAAACGAAATGGCAACAACCTTATATTCAATAAAATTGCTCAATCGGAATCCCTGCAAACTTTTCATTTGTTTGTCAGTAAGTTCTATTTTTGGCAATGAAAGGAAAGGAACGAGCACCAAAGAGATTACAGATGCCGCCGTACAAACAACAAAAATTCCCGTATATCCGCCGCGCTGAACAAGAAACAAACCGAGAAACGGACCGATTGCTGTTGCAAGTGTCTGGCTCAACGAATAATAACCGATACCTTTACCTCTCTTTCCTTTTGGAACGATATCGGCAATGATAGTAGCCGCAGCAGTAGAAACAATGCCAAATGTGGCACCGTGTAAAAATCGCACAACAATCAACTGCAAAATATTGTTTACAAAAAAATAGGGGATTGTCATCACAAAACCTGCCGCAACGCCGATAAGCAACATTTGTTTATAGCCAACTCTTGCCATCCATTTTCCTACAAACAAACGAGCGATTAATGCCCCGATAACAAATACACTTGCCGCAAGTCCCGCCTGACTTGAAGGGGCTGCAAATTGTTTCATCGCATAATCCGAAATAATAATCATTAGCAAATAAAAATTAATTGCGGTGCAAAAGTTTATGCAGGTTGTAATGATATATTCTTTCGTAAATAATTTTACCTTGTCATCCATCTATAATTCTTTGTTATTATTTTGTTAATTTTTTAGGTTCCCCACCACCGTTGACTATAATCCCGACCCGTAAATAGTAGGGGCTGAACCGTATCAACATTTGAACATCAAAAAAACACGCAAAATTTGCTACTTAACCGCTTGGTAAAAAACGCTTTACAGCGAATCACGTCAAAATCAACCCACTAATTTTGACGGGGAGGCAAAAAATAAGGAGGGACAAGTCCCTCCTTGGCTAATTTACGGTGTTTGGCTATTTACTGTGCCGGTCGGTTGCCGGTCAGGTATTCTTCCTCTTCTTCCTGAATAATAATCCGCGGCGTAACCATCATCATAATACTCTGCGTCGTCCGCCCGATAGCCGTGTTCGAGAA
>JAISJZ010000377.1 GCA_031261125.1 Planctomycetaceae bacterium
AAGACAGCCGTCTTTCAAAATACTCTCTTCGAGTCCGGCGAACTCCGTCTCCGTCAATCGCGGCAGAAGCGTTTCGAGTTCAGGATGAATGGTAAGTTCTGTGTTCTGCATTGTGATAATGGGGTTAGTGGGTTATTGAAAGGTTACTTGGAGTACATTGCGTTCATCAAAACGTTCCAATCCAGCGGCAGCATCTCCGGCAAGCCGAAACGGTTCTTTGCACTGCACGCTGCGGAACGTTCGCAACGGAGAATTCGTTCTCCGCCGCTCTTTGCGCCTTTGGCGGCACCGTATTCACGGGTCGCCATCAGAATGGCATCGCACCATTCACAAAGCATCGCCGCCGCATTTTTGTGCAATTTGGGAAGGAACGTATCAAACGTTGTCGATTCCGGGTCGGTATGACTTTTCACTTGGGCGTGAGCAAGCAGCACGACAATCATCTTTTTCTGGTCTCGCAGTTGGCGCAGAGCGTCGATAAACTTTCGCCAGTAGGTCAGGACAATCGTATAGCCCTTGCCGTATCCGCCGTCGATTTTTTCAATGTTCTCAACGCTGTATTGTTGGCAGGCATAGTCCCAAATCAGCCGTTCGAGCCAGTCAACCGAATCAACAACAACGGTTTGATATTCGTGTGCTTCGTTGAGCAAGGCTTCAATGTCGCTCATCACCTCCGTGAAACTCCGGCAAAGAGGGAATTTCGCTTGACTTTCCTTGTTGCAAATGTTATAATACACAGTGTTGTTTAGTGAATTAAATAACTTTTACCCGTTCGTCTAATAATGCGCTTTCGTTTATTTTCATCTCGTTCAGAAATAGTATTCTTTGCTATTTTTTTGCTACTCTCCGGTTTCGCATTCTTTCTAGGCGGGACGACAGCGCGATCAACTGGCAAAATTATTTTTGATTGGCTGATGATGATTATAGTGATTATAGTGATGTATGGAGCAATACGTTTGCCTTCTTGGTGGTTCCGCCTTAGAAAACGTAATTCATTAGTCAGGGAACTTGAAAAAATCAGAATGGCATATCAACATACCGACAAAACAATACCGGAATATCCTGTCGGTTTTGGTTATAAAGCACATTGGATTGCCATCAAATGTTCCGACAAGCAACAACTTGCCGATGCGTTGAAACTACAAAAACAAGAACCGTGTAATTGGACAGTTGGGATTGAATTTGCCTACAATTTGTTATCCGAAAATAGAGTTTGGATTTCGCCGCCGGTTGACGGTTGGTGTTTTCTGCTTGGCAATAGAGATATGCTTGACGAAACAATTCTTAATCCGTTGAGTGAGCAATTCGGCGAAGTGTGTTGTTTCGGCACTCATCGCGGCGTAGGTGTTGCGGCGTGGATGCGTTCTGTGAATGGGCAGGTTGTCCGCAAGTTCAGCATCGCCGATGGCGCGTTGGGAGTAGACGAAGGCGAACGAACGGGTATGGAAAGCAGCGTTGCCTATATGTTTGTTGATATTGACGACGAAGATGACACATCGAAAGGCAGACCGCAGTGGGCAGATGATGAGGACTGGGTAATGTCTATTGCCGCCGATTGGAGCGTTAATCCAGTCGAGTTGGACGATGAAAAATATAAAACAGAAAAGCAACTCGGTATAGCAGGAGTATGGATTTCACCGTTGCCGGGTTGATAGGTCCGCCGATAGCGTATTCCCGTTTCATAAACGCCCGATAAAACAGGACGTGAAGTTGCCGGCAAATGCACTTCCGAGACCGGCGGGACAACTGAAAAATCAGTACGGTTATTTTTTCGCTTGAAAGAAAAACCGTCAACTGAATGAACATCAGCGAATCATCTTCTTTGGCAAGCAAGCCGAATTCGTCCGCTGTATCCGCATCAATTTCGTTAACCGGATTCGGAAGTTGGGTACGATAATTCGTCGTCCTCTGCCGGAGATGTTGCCGGTGTTCTTCGACGCAATGTTTTGCCGTCTGCCGGGCAACGGAGAATACAAAATACAACAATCGCAACAGCGGCTTACGTGTACAAGTCTCCGAAAATCTAGCACATGCTCGCTTGATGGCTCTGACGGTAACTCGATTCTATGCCGAAACGTTTACGATAAATCTCAAAAAGTCCTCTACCTTGACCCCAATGATGTATATCAGACGGCAGACAATTGCCGTCTGCTGTGAAGTTCGGCTGTAAAAAATTTTTTGATGTAAAGGGAAAAGTTGCTCTTGATTTTTTGTGTCGATTGTCGATAATCCTTTCGTATTAGACGCATAGTTCTTCCTACTGAAAAACAGTTGAGTGTTTCGATACAACCATTGTACAAGAAAGAACTTGCGACCGACAATACCAATTCTCAAATTACAAACTACTGAATATGCCGACGTTAGTTCACATTGCTGACATAAAAGACATCGCCTCAATCCGTAGGAATGGAATCAAAATTTCAAAATGGCGAACCGGGATTTATTGTGCGCCGGTAACACCAAACTTTTTTATTTCTCATCAATGGCTACGAGAACTCAAGCGAAGTGGTATCCGAACGTTATGTGCTGTCTATTTTCGTTTGCCGTCTGACGAAATAGTATTTGCCGGACGCTACAATACCCTTCATCGGGAAATACCTCTTTCAGAGGCGATGAAGGAATTCAACGATTCCGACAACAAACTTGGTTATGAGTTGATTATACAGCGAAAAATTATGCCCGGTGAGATTCTCTCTATCAAGTCGCTTCCACAAAATATCGGCTGGCGGTTTTCCCCTGAATCGAAGGGACAACCGGTGTTTTGTACGTGTAAGTATTGCACAAGAAGTCAAATCAAAGCCAACCGTTTGAGAAAACGATTAGGAGAGAATGAATAAATTTTGCACCCGTTCACGGTTATTTTACCAGCGTCGGCGTGCAGTTCGTCTGCCGCTTCGCCGAGTGCCTGCACGCCC
The DNA here is from genome assembly GCA_031261125.1 of Planctomycetaceae bacterium. Lineage (GTDB taxonomy): Bacteria > Planctomycetota > Planctomycetia > Pirellulales > Thermoguttaceae > WRKP01. The sequence goes on from JAISJZ010000377.1 coordinate 2,916, forward strand.
TGTTCACACGACAAGGCGTGAACGTGCCGCAGCACGACCTCCGCTTCGTCCCGTTTGTCCGGCGGCAGTTCGTCGAACAGTTTCAGCAGAACGTCAATGTCGTTCCGCTTGAGTTTATCCCACGGAACCAATTCTACGTCCGCTCCGAAGGTTTC
>JAISJZ010000411.1 GCA_031261125.1 Planctomycetaceae bacterium
GTACAGCACGTAGGAAAATATAAAATATGTCATAATTTATTATCTATATGCTGCATTTTATCTAATTTTAACACATCCGAGTTAAATTTACACATAACTATCTTTTAGTGAACACTCCCGGAATAATCAAGGTTCTGTCTTAGGAATATGCTGTGCATTTAATTCAGCAGATTGTGAAGCATCTGAACTTGGGCTGAATCCCGCTATTGCCGGTTTCAGAAAATCAGTTATACTTATCGCAATAGTAGGTTATCAAACTCCATTTGTCGGGACAAGTCCCTGACGCTGAAAAATACGATGCCCCTGATTACACCCCACGGCGGTTTGACCGTCCCTGTTAATCGTACCGCTTCTGATGTGAACGCCTTGACAAGTAAGGCGTCTGGACTGGTAAAACTGCCCGTCAGCGATGCGGATTTATCGACTGTTTACCGCTTCGGCGACGGCGGGCTTTCGCCCCTGACCGGTCCGATGGACGAGGAAACATACAACCGGGTTCTTGATGAATCCGTTATTGTGAATGACGGTAAAAAATATGCGTGGACGATTCCGTTGTCCTTGCCGCTCACGGCGGAGTCGGCAAAGCAAATCAAACCGGGGCAAAACGTTGCTGTGGTGAATTCCAAGGGCGAAACGGTTGCGGTTCTCGCGGTTAATAGCGTTTTTCCGTGGGACAAACCGAAGTACCTGAAAAACGTGTATCTGACGGAGCGCACGGACCATCCGGGAGCGGATATGGTGCTGAAAAACGATGCGGACAAAACGTTTCTCGCCGGCGGAACGATTGAGGTATTGCCGCAGGTGAAAAATCCGGCATTTGGCAAGTATGTTCTTTCGCCGGTTGAAGTCCGCAGATTGCTGGATACAAAGGATTGGAAACGCGTTGTGGCGTTTCAGACCCGCAATCCGCTGCACCGGGCGCACGAGTACGCTTTGGTTTATGGTCTCGAAGAGTTGCTGCGGCAAGGATACGATGCCGGAGCGTGTTTGAATCCGCTTGTCGGTGAAACAAAGGGCGATGATGTGAACGCCGAAATTCGGATGCAGACATACGAAACGTTAATTGCAAACCGGTCTCTCGGCGAAGGCGACAGCGATGCGGAGTTGTGGAAAAAAACCGGCGGTGCCGTTCCCGACAGGGTCATTCTGCTCGGCTTGGATATAAAGATGTTCTACGGCGGTCCAAAAGAGGCGGTGATGCACGCTATCTACCGGCAGAACTTCGGCTTTACCGACTTGATTATCGGACGCAAACACGCCGATGCCCCGTATGCTGACGGCACGGCAATTTGGGGCGACTTCGACGCACAGGAAATTTTCAACAACCTGAACGGCGAACTGCTTATCAAACCGTTGAATGTCGGCTTTGCAGCGTATTATGAATCCGTCGGACGCGTTGACCTGATGGAGAAGCACAAGGACGAAAAGCCGGTGTTCATCTCCGGCAAAGATGTCCGCAAGACACTGCAAGAAGGCAAAGAGGTTGACCCGCGGATTATGCGTCCGTCCACGTCGAAGATTCTTGCCGCCGCAATGAAATTGTAAACCTCTGAGCAGGAGTCAGCCGTCCGATAAAAATGCCGAATGCCGATGCTTTTGTCCTCCGAACCGTCGATTACAGCGAAACGAGTTCTATCGTAACTCTGTACAGCAGGCAGTATGGTAAAATCGAAGGACTCGCCAAAGGCGGCCGGCGGCTGAAAAGTTCTTTTGAAAATGCTCTTGACTTACTGACCCGAATTAAGTTATCGTTTATCCAGAAGAAAGGCGATGTTCTCGATTTATTAACGGAATCGAAACTCGTCCGCCGTTTTCCGGTGAACGAAACAAACATTGCCGGACTGTTCGGCGGTTATTACGTTGCCGAGTTGCTCAATAAGTTCACGCAGCCCGGCATCGTCAATCCGCCGCTGTACGATGTGTCCGTCCGGCTGCTTAACCGCCTCGAACGCGGAACCAGCGTAATGCGGGGACTCATCCGGTATGAAGGACTGCTGCTGCAACTGACCGGGCATCAACCGTCGTTACACAACTGCGTCGAGTGCGGACAGAAATTGGATTTAATCCGGTACAAGTATTGGGCGTTCAGTCCGCTGCACGGCGGCGTTGTGTGTTCCCGATGCGTTGAGGAATTGCAGCAGACCGGTGCAGGCGGAATGAGAATCAGCGTTTCGACCGATGCGCTGACGGGCTTGGAAACATTATCCGAACCGAAAGACCGGTCGGAACATTGGGCGCATTTGCCGCTGGAAAAGGGCGTTTTGAACGAAATCAGAAACTTAAACAATTATTACATCAGTTGTCTGCTCGGCAGGAAGCCGCGGCTGTTCGACTGGTTCGGATATATTGCAAAAAACGATAACGAAACCGTTTAGCAGCGGATTTTAATCCGCCTTTACGGCACGGAAGCCAATGACATATTCAAGACGAATAATTTTTCCGCTTCTCCTTTTAATTGCCGGCTGTCAATCACCGCCGCACGGTTCCGACTGGTTAACGCCGAAAACAAAACCGGCAGGAAAGTGCGCCGTCCGCGGTCAGGCAGCCGATTCGTTCGACGGTCTCACCGTTCCGGTGCCGGCGCAAAACAGCGGGACAAATCCCGCCGCTGACAACATCGTTGACCCGTGGCTGCGTTTGCCGCCGCAGCCCGCCGTCCCCGTCGTCGGCTCTCAAAAGGATGACCCGTGGGGGATTTATCCAACGGAACCGGCAAAGCAGAACACCGTTTCTCTCGAACAGCAGGCAAAAAAAGAAGAGGAAGAAGCGAAGGAACGGCAGCGGCTCCTCGAATTGGCAACCGCGAAACAGAAAGACGGAACGCCGGAATACCTCAAACCGCTGACACATTGGGATGGTCCGTTCGCAAACAGAGAAAAAAAGCAAAGCATTGAACAGGACATCATCCGGCAAGTCGGATACGTTGACGTTTCCAAAGAGTTTGACAATTCGCCGGTCTATGATTGGGAAAAAGAAGAACAAAAGGGCTTCGATTGGGATTTACTCGACCCGGTGAACTTTTTTACGAAAGTCCGCGATTGGGTCGGTCTCGGTCCCGATGAACGTAAAGCGAACGCCGCAATGAAAAAAGGACGCGAAATCCTGATGTCGAATCCCGGATTGAAAGACAAGAAGAAAAGCATCGAGGCGGCAAAAGAATTCACCGAGGCGGCGAAACGTTTTCCCGATTCCGTTTTGGAAGAGGATGCCTTGCATTTAGCCGGTGAATGTTATTACTTCGGCGATGATTATCCCAGAGCATTCAAAGCGTATCAAAAACTTTTAATTAAGTATCAGCACTCAAAACATCTCGACAACGATGTCCGCAGAGTTTTCAAAATCGCCCGATTTTGGGAACAGGAAGACCGCCGCGGTGTTTTGTCCGTCAATGTAACGAACAAGGAGCGTCCGGCGTTCGATACGTTCGGCTACAGTAAGAAAGCATACGAGACAATTTTCATTAACGACCCCAACGGTCCGGTTTCCGATGATGCGGTAATGGCGTTGGCAACGGCGTATCTGATCAAAGGACGGTATCAGGGCGACGACAATTACAATCACGCCGCGTATTACTATAAGTACTTGCGTGAGAATTACCCGTTGAGCAAACACCTTACGAAGGCGCACGAAAATGAATTGATTGCCCGAACGAATGCTTATATGGGGGCGGAACACAATGGTAAAACGTTGGACGAGGCAGGCAAACTTGCCGACGTAACGCTGAAACAATTCGGCGGCGAATTGGATACCGAGGCAAAAGAAGAAATCCTTGAATTGAAAGAGGATGTTATTATCAAACAGGCAGAACGCGAATGGACAATGGGGCAATTCTATGACAAAAAACAATACTACGGTTCCGCAAAAGTGTATTACGAAAAACTTCTGGATAAATATCCGCAGACAACTTATGCTGAGAAAGCCCGTGTCCGGCTGGAACAAATCAAGAACAAACCCGACCAGCCGAAGAGCAGTGCTGTTCTTAAAGCGTTGCTTAAACCGCTGGAAAAGATTTAGAGCAATGGAGAACGGAGTTGTCCGTGCATTCTTCATTATTCATTGTTCGCTATTCGTTCTCTTTTCCGGCTGTATCGGTTTACAGTATAATGTCGGGACGAAATCGCTGTTCGGACAGGATGTTCAAACGGTGTATGTACCGATTTTTCAGACCGACGGCAGCCGCAGGGACCTGGCGGAACAGTTGACGGAGGCGGTTTGCAAACGGATTGAGTCCCGTTCGCCGTACAAGGTGGTGAGCCGGCCAACGGCGGACAGTGTCTTGGAAGGGCGGATCGCGATGCGCAAACAGATGTCGTCAATTTTGAACAAGTTCAGCGACCCGCGGCAGAAAACGGCGACGCTTGCCGTCGAGGTGAAGTGGAAAGACCGGCGGGAGCGGGACTTGCGGCATTTCGATGCGATACCGTGGAACGACGGTTCCGGCGGCGTTACGGCGACTGATTATCTTGTTGCGGAGTACGGACAGTCCGAACTGACTATGGAGCAGCGGCAGATTAACACGATTGCCGACCAGATTGTCGGGATGATGGAAATGCCGTGGTAGATGGTTGTTTCGGCGTTAAAATGTGTTAAAATACGGCGACAATGCTGTCCCGATGAGCGGGGATTTTAACACGATGCTGCCGATGCGGAACCTGTTTTTTACTTTTCTCCTAGCGTTTTGCGCCGTTCTTCCGGTATGTGTTCAAGCGGCGGATGCCGCCAAACCGCTCGTAGCCGTCCTGCTCTGCGAGGAAGGTGATGAAGTCGAACACTACGACGCATATAACAATATGCCGCCGTTCGTCGAACAACTCGCCGGGGAAAACAACTGGGACACCGCAATTATCAAGAGCAAAGAATATGCCGCTATGCCGTCCCTCGATGTCCTCGAAAAGGCGGATACTTTCATCATTTACGTCCGCCGGATTGCTCTGCCGGAAAAAGAAATGGATAAACTGCAAAAGTATGTCAACGAATCCGGTAAAGGACTGTTGTGTATCCGAACGGCCTGCCACGGATTTTCCGTCAACGGAAAAATACCGGCGGGCTGCAAGGACTGGAAAGAGTTCGATAAACTCATTCTCGGCGGAAACTATCACGGACACGGACGGAACGAAATCGGCGGCGAGGTTTGGAACGTTAACGAACAGGCAAAGTCGGCAATCCTGAAAGATGTTAAGCCGTCCGTTTGGCACAGCGCAGCGTCGGTCTATTTCAACACGCCCCTGAAAGAGGACTGTACCGTTTATCAATATACCGGTTCAACCGAACAGGGCAAAATGCCGCTGACGTGGACACGGATTCACAACAAAACCCGTATTGCTTATACGGCATTAGGATATAAAACCGAATTCAATCATCCGGCGTTCAAAACGCTTGTCCGCAATCTTATCCTGTGGACGCTGGAAAAGAAATAAATTATGTCTATACCCAAAGTCGCCATCGTAGGAAGACCGAACGTCGGCAAGTCATCGCTTTTTAACTGGCTCATCGGACAGCGGGTTTCGATTGTTGCCCCGACTGCCGGGGTTACCCGCGACCGTGTTTCGTTCATTCTCGACCTCAACGACGAGGGGGAAGAACCGTACTGTATCGAGTTAATCGACACCGGCGGCATCGGAATCATTGACGAAGACAATCTGTCCGAACACATCGAAGAGCAAATCCGGCTGGCGTTGGATACCGCCGACTTAATTCTGCTCGTTGTTGCCGCCAAAGACGGCATTGCTCCGCTGGACGAAATCGTTGCCGAACGGTTGAGAAAGTTGAACCGCCCTGTGCTTCTCGTCGCGAATAAATCCGACAGCGACCGTGATGCCCGAAACGCCGAAGAGTTTCAACGTTTCGGCTGGGACGTAATCAAAGTCAGTGCGCAGCAGAAAATCGGGCGGGTGAATCTGACAGAAATTATCAGAGAAACATTGACCATTAGCCGCCGGGGGCTTGCCCCCGGTATCCCGCCGCAGACGGCTGCGGATAACGATGAACCCGTGATGAAATTCGCTGTTGTCGGTCGCCGCAACGCCGGCAAGAGTACGTTCATCAACACGCTGTTGAACGAAGAGCGGGTCATTGCCAGCGATGTTCCCGGTACGACGCGGGACGCTGTTGATGTCCGCTTTGAAATGGACGGTAAAACGTTCATTGCGATTGATACGCCGGGCTTTCTGCGGCGCAAAGGCGTAAAGTCCGATTTACAATTCTACTCAACGAACCGTGCGGAAAAAAGTATTTTCCGCGCCGATGTGGTGCTGCTGTTCTTTGAAGCCAATTCGCAGATACAACAAATTGAGCATCAACTTGTCGGCTTTATCCGCAAGGCAATGAAACCGGTGATTTTCGTTGTTAACAAATGGGACACGATGGTTGGGCAAATGCCGACACAGCGGTGGGGCGATTACATTCGGGAAACGTACAACGATTTGAATTACGCCCCGATTGCGTTTATCACGGGCAAGACCGGTAAGAATTTGAAAGCGTTGCTCAATCACGCTCAAATGATTTACAAGCAGAGCAGGGAACGGGTTTCAACAGCGGTGTTAAACAAGTTGACGACAGCGGCGTTGGAGAACAGTTCTCCGCCGCTGTTTCATTTCCGCAAGCCGAAGATTTACTATGCGTCCCAGGTGAGCGAAGCACCGCCGACACTGGTGTTTCACTGCAATATGCCGGACGCGTTCACGCCGCAGTATCAGCGGTATATGCTCAACTTTCTGCGGGACTGCGATGAACTGCCGTTTCCCGAAGTACCGGTCAAGTTAATTTTCCGCGAACGGGAATCAAACGATGACCGGAACGAAATTGATAAAAAACGAAAAACGTAAAATGAAAGAACCCCGCGGGGAATGGCTGTGAACACTCCCGCTCATATTTCTAATGAATCGCCGGTCTCTTTTTGCAGTTGTTGAAGTTCTCCTAAAAGTTCTTGTATCTTTGCGGCATATTCCGGCTTATCGGCAAGATTATTTAACTCGTCCGGGTCGTTCTTCAAATCGAACAGCAGCCGGATATTCTTTTCAGGATAAACAATTAACTTGAAACCGTCTTTCCGTACCATCCGCTGCTTGAGCATATAAGCACCATAAATTGCCTTGTAATGCTGTTTCTCTTCACCGTTGATGAGCGGCAGCAGCGATTTGAACTGGACGTGTTTCGGAATACTCACTTTGGCAACATCAAGCGAAGTCGGAACAATATCTTGCAGATACACCGGCTCTTCAATCCGTTTATCTTTCGGCAATCCGGGTCCGCTGACAAGCAGCGGAATCTTGGCACTGTGTTCAAACAAGTTCTGTTTTCCGAAAAGTCCGTGCGAACCGATTGCCAAACCGTTGTCGCCTCCCAAGAAAATATAGGTGTTCTCTTTTTTCCCCGACTTTTCCAGTGCTTCAAGGATACGACCGATTTGAGCGTCTAAATGCGAAATAATGGCGTAATACTCCCGGCGGTGAATGCGGACAGCATACTCCGTGCGGGGAAACGGTGCTAACATTTCGTCGCGCAGTTTCGCATCGCAGCCCATTGTATCCTTATACGGATTTTCCGGCAAGAAATTCGGCGGAACCGGAATCTTCTCCTGCGGATACAAATCGACGTATTCTTTCGGTGCCTGCCGCGGGTCATGCGGGGAATTGAATGCCAGGTACATAAAGAACGGTTCCGGCTTTTTCGCCGCTTGTTCGATGTACCCGATGGCACTGTCGGCAAGGGATTCTGCCCAATGCTTGCCGTCTTCGCCCCAATGTCCTTTGAACTTCGTATCAAAAGGCGACCACACGTCATCTTCTCCTTCAACCGGACGATTATAAGAAGACGGAACCGTCGGCGGCATTCCGCCGCGGACAAGGTCAACGTTATCGAACAAATCTTTTACCGGAACCTGAACGTGCCATTTCCCGGTAAAATAAGTTGTATAACCGCCGCTTTTCAACACTCTTGCCCAGAATTCCGATTCGGCAGCATCCCGCTCGGTTTGTTTCAAACCGCCTTGGTTTGCCGGACGTAAGTCCTCTTCAACCCGTTTCTTGGCATTCCAGAGAAAACGTCCCGAATTTATCATTGACCTGCTGGCAACACAGATAGCACCGTGCCAGCCGCCTTGATTATAAGCGTTGGTGAATGAAACCCCTCCGTGAACCAGTTTGTCGAGGTTCGGGGTTTTAACCGTCGGATTTCCCAGCGATGCGATAGTATTAAACGACTGGTCATCTGTATAGATGAACACGATGTTCGGCCGCTGCGGTGTTTCGCCGTACAGGGAATTACTAAAAATCGTAAGACCGGCGATAATCGCGGCAAAAACGGAGAGAACGGTATATTTCATTGTAAAGTCCTTGTGAAAATTGAATTTTGGTATATTTAACCCCGCCGACAGGCAACGGGGCTAAATTGCGAACTCCTTCATTACGGAAAACTTTCGGCTTGTCCGTCGTATCGGCAAAGCAGATTCCGAAAGACCTTTGCGTGATTGACCGTTTGGGTGAGAAAACGTGCCGAACCGTCAGCAACGGCAACGTTCACTCCGCCGGGATGATAAGAATACGGACATCTCAACCGGTCGCCCGGCTGCGGTATGTTTTTCATATTGATTAAAATGTCCCGCTTGTTATTGTGATTCGAGGCACAAATAAGTCCGTAATCATCATAGACCCAGAAAACTTGGTTATGGATTTTTTCATT
>JAISJZ010000229.1 GCA_031261125.1 Planctomycetaceae bacterium
GTTTCGGCAGAAATAAAGTTCGGCTGCATCGAAAATAACGTAAACTTGACTCGGATAAAATGAAAAACTCCATTATCTTATCAATACCAAAAATTATGGCAAGTTATTAGAGGTTGCCTTCTTCTGTTTCCCCGTCTTCCGGTTCCGCGTCTGTATTTTCTTTCGGCAATATCTCATCGAGCATTTTGGATACGAGCAACTGATTTTTTACGCCTTTATCAAGAACGAATTCCAGCCGCGGCGTATAGCGGGTGTCGATACGTTTGGACAGTTTCGATTGCAAAAAGCCGGCGCAGGAATTCAATCCTTTTAAGCAAAGGTTCTGTTTTGTTTCGTCTCCCATTACGGAAACATATACTTTGGCGGTGAGCATATCGCCGGCAACTTCAGCGCGGATGACCGTTACGTCTTTGACACGCGGGTCTTGCACCTCAAACAAAACAGCGGTGCTGACTACTTGGCGGATTGCCTCACCGGCTCGTAAAGTTCGTCTTGACATAATTTTCTCCTTTTTACTCAAACACCATTCCTATTGCCGGATGCGAAACGAAAAACATCTCCGTATGTTCGCCCAACGGCCGGCACTGAAACTCTTCGCCTTTGCGGATAATAACGCCCTGATTCTCGGCAGCCGTAAATTCCGTATATCGCGTTTGAACAAACAAACTGCCTTTGCGGACAATGTAATACTGGTCGCTCGGCGCATTGCTGAACACTTTGCCTAAATCGCCGACGGCAAGTATCCTCGCTATGCTCACTCCCTTAGCATTCCGCGAAATAGTACCGAAGTATTCCTGAAAAACGAAACATTTCCCTTTAATCCACGTTTTGTCCCGTTCGGAATATACAAACGGATGCTTTCCGTCCGGCTTCTGCGTTTCAATATATTGCCCCTCGTTTTCCCGATGCGTCAATTCCGGCGCAAACGCCGGTGTGCAAACGGCAAGGTATTGTACGTTCTTTTTTCCCGTTGAATACTGAATCCGTTCTCCTTTCGGAATGAACAGCCCCTTATCTTGTTCAACGTGAAACTCATTATACTCCGTTGCGACAGTCAGTTCGCCGTCATAGACACAGACGTACTCGTCGAAATCCGGCGTTTGCGGCGGTTCGTTCCAACCGGCAGGAAACGACAACAAGCCGACACTGATGCCGGTATTACCGGTGCTGATTTTTCCGATATACTCCTGGATTTCATCGCCTTGAACAGCGGAATCGCGGAAACGAACCGGATAAGGAATATGCTGCGGCATAAAATTGTGCTTTTATTGTATTCGTTTTTGTTTCATCCGCAGGGCGTTGTTCCCAAACGGCTAAAACGTTCTTGCGACTTCCTCAATCTTATACGCCTCTAAAACGTCGCCTTCCTTCAAATCGTTGAAGCCCTTCAACTTCATACCGCACTCGTAGCCCTCCCGGATTTCCTTCACGTCGTCCTTTTCCCGCTTCAGCGAATCCAGCGGGTACTCTCCGATAATCCGGCTGTCCCGAATCACCCGTATCTTGCTGTCCCGCTCTATCGTGCCGCTGACCACCCGGCAGCCCGCAATCGTTCCCACCCGGCTGACCACAAACAACTTCTGAACCAACGCCCGACCAAGTTCTTTCACCTGCTCCAGCGGCTTCAACATTCCCTCCAACGCCTTCTTGATGTCGTCCGTCAGGTTGTAAATGATGTCGTACCGCCGGACCTGTACCTTTTTACGTTCCGCCATCAGCCGGGCGTTTTCGTCCGGCACCACGTTGAACGCCACAATAATCGCGTCTGACGCATCTGCCAACTGAACGTCGCCTTCCGTCACACCGCCGACGGCCGCTTGCAGTATCTTGATTTTCACTTCGGAATGAACAAGTTTACCCAACTCTTTCCGAATTGCCTCTATCGAACCGCGGACATCCGCCCGAATTATCACGTTCAGTGTTTGAACCGTCTTCTGTTCCGTAATCCGGGTGAACAGCGTTTCCAGCGTAACGTGTTCCTGCGTATCCGCCAAAGTATTGAAATGTTCTTCGCTCTGCCGCTGTTCGGCAATCGTCCGGGCATCCGAAATATCGTCCAAAACGCAGAATTTACTGCCCGCATTCGGTGCCGTATCCAAACCGATAATGTTGACCGGCGTACTCGGACCTGCCTCGGTGATTTGCCGTTTCGTGTCCAGCGTGTCGAACATCATCCGCACGCGTCCGTAGGCAGTACCGCATAGAACCACATCGCCGTTGTGCAACGTTCCGTTCCGAACCAACGCTTTGCAAACCACACCTTGCCCCGCCTGCAATTCGGCTTCCAAAGCAACACCCAACGCCGACCGGTTCGGATTCGCTTTGAGTTCGTGAATTTCCGCCGTGATTTGCACTGTTTCCAATAATTTGTCAATACCTTGACCGGTCAAACCGCTGCAACGCACCATTTCCGTATCGCCGCCCCATTCGCTCGGCACCAACTCGTGCGCCGCTAAATCCTGAATGATGCGGTTCACCTTTTCGTCATTCACGCCCGGCAAGTCAATTTTGTTTAAGGCAACGATAATCGGTACACCGGCGGCTTTGGCGTGAGAAATCGCTTCTTCCGTCTGCGGCATAATACCGTCATCGCACGCCACAACGAGAATCACAATGTCAGTGCAGTTCGCCCCCCGCGCCCGCATTTCCGTAAATGCTTCGTGACCGGGCGTATCAACAAACGTAATGTCCTGTCCGTCGTCCATCCTGACGCGGTACGCCCGGATGTGCTGCGTGATACCGCCTTTTTCGCCGCTTACCACGTTCAAATGCAGAATGTAGTCGAGCAGCGTCGTCTTGCCGTGGTCAACGTGTCCGAGAACCGTTACCACCGGCGGCCGCGGCAGCAGCGTTGCCGGCTCGTCTTCCCGTTCAAGCAGCGACGTAACCAACCGGTCTTCCAGCGAAACTTGGTCTTTAATCGTCATCGCAATGTTGAACGATGCCGACAGAAGTTCAATCATTTCCCGGTCGAGTTGTGTGTTAATGTTCGTAATCGTTCCGAGTTCCATCATCATTTTCTTAATGACCTGCACAACGGCGATACCGGTACTTTCGGCAAACTGTTTGACATTGCACGGCAGTTGAATAGTAACATCGGTCTTCCGCGGTGCCGCTGTGTTGACAGCGCGACCGTGAACTTTCTGCCGGTGCAGTTGCAGTTGAATGATGTTGCCGTCATCGTCCGTTTCGGTTGCATTCCGGTTGCGTTTGGAACTGGAACGTTTCTTTTTCTTCGCATCGTTCGTACCGCCGAGTATATCGCGGTCTTTGCGGTGGCTGCTGGAAACAGACGGCGTATCATCGGCAGCAACAGTAACGCCTTTGACCCTCTTGCCTCTGTTGTCCTTCGCCTTTCCCCCGGTTTCCTTCTGCTTCGTCCGCTCATCGTGTTTCTTGATAAGGGCTTCGAGCGAAGTTGTGGTTCCGGTATCAACGGTTTCTTTAATCAGTTCCGTCGGCAGACGCATCGTCGGCTTCTGCGCAGCGGGTTCCTTGGATTTCGGAGCGCGGTTCGGGTTTTTCTGAACCGGTACCGGTGCGAGACCAAACACGGAAGCCGCCGACTTCTGCTTGCCGTCCGGTTTGCCGTCGTCTTTCTTTGTCGTATCAAGATTACGCACCCGGTCAGAAATGCTCCGCAACGGACCGCGGTAATCCTCTTTTCGCACGGCAGCGGCGTGTCCCTGTTCCGAAAAACCGGTTGTAATCGGTTTCTTCGGCGGAAGCGGCGGCAACGGTTGACGCTGCGGCGAACCCGGCTTCCCTTGTTTCTGTTGTTGACCGGGTTTTTGCTGTTGACCGGGTTTCTGCTGCTGCCCCGGTTTTTGCGATCCTGCCGGCGGTTGTTGTCCCGGTTTCGGCGGAAGCACTTCGCCTCTCGCTTCCGCTTCTTGTTGCAGACGTTTTTCCCGTTTCCGGTCCCGCTCCCGTTCCCGCCGGGTCTTTTTGCCCTCCGGTATATTTATAGTGTTCAGGTCAATCCGTCCAAGAGCCGGCGGCAACTTCGGCATCGCCGGTTCGTCAATACGCACCGCGGGATGGTCTTCCGGCTCCTCTTCACGAACCGGCGACGGCGTTGCCGGTGCCTCCGGTTGTACCGGTTCTTCCGGTTTGCTAACCGGCGGAGACGGTATCGCCGGTTCTTCCGGTGTTGCCTCCGTGTCTTTATGCTGCACCGCATCCGGCTCGGTAACCGGTTCCGGTTCACGCACCGGTTCAACCGGTTGTTCTTCCGGTTGAACAGAAACCGGTTCGTTGACCGGTTCCTCCGGCTTGACGCAGACCGGAGGTTCAGCAATAGAAGAAACCGGTTCATCAATAACCGGCGGTTCCGGTTCAACCGGTTCCTCTTCGACCCTCTTTTTCGGCAGGGCGGGCTGACTCAGTACCCGGACTTTTTTGTCCAGAGCATCCGGGGCGGGACGGTGAAACTGCGGGACCGCCGTTTCCGTTTTGGCACCCTTTGCCTTGATTTGCTGAAAGTGTTCCCTGACTTTCGCCGTCTCGTCTTCATTCAACGAAGACAAACCGGTCTTACCCTCAATGCCGAGTTGCTTTACGGCATTAAGTAAGGTTTTGGAATCGACTTTAAGTTGTTGCGCTAGCGCGTAGATTCGGATAGAAGACAAGATTCGACTCTTTCTCTGATTGTAAAACGTTCAACCTTCTATATCATAAACAACATCCTCTCATTATGGGGTGAATGTTGGTTAAGCACACCGCACTGTGCTGTGTGCAAAAAATATCATTTTACTCTATACACCGGCATATCCGGTCCATCCGGCGGTATTCTCAACGTGTTTGCCGGAATCTACCATCGTTCGGACTTTAATCGAACGAACTTTATTCACATCAAACATTCCGTGACGAACCGGCATTTCATCTTCATAATTCGCCACAAGTATTTCAGCATAAACGAATCCCGTAATCCTGCCCCCTTTTATTCCTCCGGCGAATGGCGGGGCTGACTATATTTATCCGATTTACCCGTCGTGAGTTCTTTGCAAAATACCGCTCTTTTCCCGAATCCGTTCTTCCTCTTCGGATAGCCGCTCTGCCCGTTCAATGAACGACTCCGCCAAATCCAGCGCAATCTCGCCCATCTGAACCAAATCGTTCGGCTCAATAATCGACAAATCGTCAAATGTTAAAAAACCCTCCCCAACCAATCGGTCGGCAAGGTCGTCCGTCATTCCGTCAATCAGCCGGAAACTGCCGATTGCCTTTTCAATATCAGCATCTAATTCATCACGGGTCATAATTTCTATGTCCCAGCCGACTAACTTGCTTGCCAGCCGAACGTTCTGTCCTTTGCGCCCAATCGCCAAAAGCCGCTGGTCGGGCTGCACCAGCACAATCGCTCTGCCGAGCATTTGACACAACACCACTTCCTCAATTTCCGCCGGGCGCAGAGCATTGGGAATAAATTCCATCATATCGGCACTCCACGGCACAACGTCAATCCGTTCGTTATGCAATTCGTCCGTAATGTTCTTAATCCGGCTGCCGCGCATTCCAATACATGAACCGACGCTGTCAACGCGGGCATCAGGACTATAAACCGCGACTTTACTGCGGTAGCCCGGTTCGCGCTCCACGCCTTTGATTTCAATGACCGCCTCTTGAATTTCCGGTACTTCCTGCTCAAACAACCGCTGCACAAACAGCGGACGAACCCGGCTGATGACGACTTTAACTTTATTACCGTTCTTCTTAACTTCCGTCAAAACGCCGCGGATGCGGTCGCCGTTGTGGAACGTTTCGCCCGGTATCCGATGGTCGCGGGGAATCACCGCGTCAACTCCCGGAAGGGATACCATTACGGCACCGCCGTCCGGCGAACCGCCGCGCCTGCCGTCAACCCGTTGTACCAATCCGGCAACAATCTGGTCGAGTTGCTTCCGGTAATCCTCGTAAACGGAGTCCCGTTCCGCTTCCCGAATCTTCTGAATCATCACTTGCTTGGCACTTTGCGCTCCGATACGTTCGCCAATTTCTGCCGGGGCAATCGGTACGCCGTCTCTCGTCCCGGAAATTTCGCCGGTCTGCCGGTCAACACGAATCACCAGTACCGCTTCGTCGCCGTATTGTTTGCGCGCCGCTGTCGCTATCGCCGCTTCAATGCCGATAAACACGATTTCTTTGTCGATATGCTTATCCCGGTGAATAGCATCGACGATTCGTAATACTTCGCTCGGATTCATAACTGCTGACTAGGTGATGTCCCAGTATTCTACAATGAACACTATATCATACACCGTATTAGGGAAAACGTCAAGGATTA
>JAISJZ010000041.1 GCA_031261125.1 Planctomycetaceae bacterium
CCAGTTTTGGGCGAATTATTGTTTTACATCGCCTTATCTGCGGTAATTGGTATCTGATTTCGCCCTGTTTGGTGTGTGTTGCGTCCGGTCTGACTTTGTAGTGTCGGCGGACTGACCGAGGCATCGCCATTTGGTGCGGAACTGGGCGGGTTGCCGTCCCTGCCAACGATTAGGCAATTCGCTGTTAAATGAAACGCAAACGGTGCAAACAAAATAGCGTAGAATCAATCGCAATCGAGAACCGGTAAAACGAGTTCGCCGCGTTTTTGGGCTTCTTCATCGACAAACGCACCTAGCCGCGGGGCGTTGGCATCTAGCCAAAGGATAATGCGGCGGCGGTCGGAATCCGAAATCACACCGCGGTGATTTTCATCGAATAGTGCTTGACCGAGCCGACTATTTGCCGCACCTACGCTGCCCGGTATGGACCGACTGCCGCCGGATTCGCCGGAGCGAACCGTCGTTCCGCTCATTCCGCCGGCGAAAAAGAAAACGTAAGGTTTCAAATCGGCGAAGTTCATCTTCTGCGGTCCGCCCTGCTGTTTTTGATGACAACCGCTGCATTTTTCAAACACGGGCTTGACCGTCCGATAAAAATTGACCGGCTCAATATCACCAATTTCCGGTTCCAACTTTGACGGCAAACGCCGAAACGCCTTTGCCTGAGAAAGGGAACTGTTCGGAATCGTAGATTGTGTCGGTTCGTGGCAGCCGGTACAAACCAACTGTTCGCCGGAATGCACAAAAGCAACCGCCCGCATCGTTTGAACTGCCATATTGTTTTCATCGAGAATCTGGAACAGTAATTGTTTGCCGGACGGAACTTCAAAAAACACGCTGCCGTCATCTTCCACCGGAACCGTTCCCAACGGAATTCGCGGCGTGTTTTCCGGTGCATAACCGATGTCCGGCTTGTTCATCCAAGGATTCGGCTTCGGAATGACTTGCAAAACCCGAAGCCGTTTAATCGGTCGGTCGGCAGGCAGCGGCATATCGGCAATGTTCACGTTGACAACACCGATGGTTGCCGTTTTTTCGGTTCCGTTTGATTTTTGTACGAAATCTTCGCCTTGTGCCGTTTGCTGCGGAATGATTGGCGGTTTTGTTCGCGGTCGAACCGGAACCGGTTCGGTAAGCCGCAATCGAGGGTCGTAACCAATGGGCAGAATTTCCCTTTCGCAAATCAACTCCTCGTTGCCGAAGCGGTCAAGAATGACTAAATCTTCCCACGAATTGCAAAGAAAAATGTCTTCGTTCAATGCCCACGGCGAACCGTAACGATATTGTCCCCGCGCCGGCGATTCGCTTTCGGGAAACGGAACGTAAGGCGTTATGCGGCGGAATTGGTTGGCGTGATAATCATTTTTCTCCCGCAAATCCAAGATGCAAAGCGAGCCGAAGGTTTCGCCGTGATGCGGTGCTGCTGTGAAAATATACCGGTGTGAATCAGGAATCGCCCGAATCTGCATTTCGGTCATCGGCAACGCACTGGGAGCATCGGGACAATGTCCAAAGCGGTGGTCGCCGTGCTTCTTACCGATTAAAAAAGCCATATCGTCCGATAATTCCGTCAACGTTTTGGTCTTATCGAAATCGTCCATTTCTCGCAATGGAATTGACCGGTCAAGCGGATTGTGATTCAACGTGTGCCAAGGAAGCGGATAATTTCCATGCGGCGCACGGGGATTGCGTCCATCAGGAAAACACGTCCAGAAATTCGAACCGAGGCAATTTTCCCGATCCGTGTAATCCCAGCGGGTATAAACCAACATCCCGTTATTGTCAACGCTCGGCTGCCATTCGCTGGTTTCAAAAAAACTAATCGGGTAAATATCGCTGCCGTCATTTTTCATACTATGCAGAACATACGTTGTAACCCGCAACCAAGCATTTTCATCAAAACATCGGATAAAGCCGCCGCGCCGCTCCGAAATGAACGCTACCCGACCATCCGGCAGCGGGCAAGGGTCAAAATCGTTATACGAACCATCGGTGAGTTGCACGATGTCGGAACCGTCAACTTGCATTTTGAAAAGATGCCAAACGGTATCCGGTGTCCAGAGCCAACGGTGTTCCCTTGAATTACTGTGAGAAAAATAAACGGTTTGACCATCGTAATCTAATTCGGGACAGCCGAAAGACCCGCCGTCGAATTTTGTTCCGGCAAGCCGCGATACCACACCGGGAACAATCGTTCTGCCCTCAGTGAGATTTTTGACCTGCGGTGTTTTTGTACGCCAATCGGTTATCGTAAAGATTCCGCCGCCGTGAATCGTATTGAAGCCGTAATTTTGCGTTGCGAAATGTCCGCCCATTCGGTCTGTGTTGCGTTCGTTAGTCAATCGGCTTCCGGCATAATTAGCGCGGGCAAGGAACAGAATTCGGTCAATGGATTCTAACTCCGGTTCGGCAAACATTATCTCCCGCCGCAACGCACACGCCGCAAAATAATCGGATTTTTCCGCGACCTTCCGGTCGCGGCTCTGACATAATTTTTCCCAATCGTTTTGCAACCGAGAAAATTTTGAATTCGGGGCGTTCCAAAGTTCCCCTTGTTTTTTTCGTAACATTTCGAGCAACGCTCCGGTTCGGCGGAGGACAACTTGCATCGGGTCGGTTTCTTCGGGAAGAATCAAAGCGTGTTTATCGTAAACCTGTTCGGCAGCACCGCGAGGCAGTTTCGTTTTACCTTGAATTTGATTTTGCAAATCGACATATTGTTCGCCCCACGCCGCAAAAATACCGGGACGAAATTTTTCCGGGTCGACGGCGGTTAATTTGTGTTCGGAAATTGCCCTGCGCAAGTCATCAACGCTGCCGTCAAGTTTCGGAACATTTTTCGGCGGCTTTTCACCGGATTTGACGGTCGGTTCAATGTTTTGTCCCGCTGTCGGAAACAATCGGTCTAGCAGCGAAGAACTCACTGAAACCCGCCCGCCGATAAGATTACCTAGCGAACCGCTGACGGCAAACGACGTTCCATTGGGGGAAAGATGATTTTCACTGCAAATCTTCCGTATCGTTTCGGAAAGCAAAAGATTGTCGGCAGACGAATCAAGCGGTTCAAACGAACAACTGTACAATAATTCATCGTTGCCGCCGAAAACGTTTAGGTCATCGATGATTCCGTGACAAGAAAGATTGCCTTCGACCAGTGAACCGACTGCAAACACAGTATTCGGCGGCGTTTCCGTTTTCGGTCGGTTGAGCGGCATTGAAGCAATGGACTTCCCGTCAATCAGCAGCGAGGCGTTTCCATCACGAAATTCAACGGCAAGTTTCCTCCAAACACCGTCGGCAACATTGACCGGCGCAATGAGATGGTCTGGCTTATTACCGGGAATGTAAAGAGCAAGATGACCGTTTCCGGCAAAACTAAAGAGTTCCCAATGCCGCGGCGAATTTTTCGGTTCGTGAGCAACGAGAATGTTAAACGGCTTCGAATCATCAATCCGGGCGAACATTTCGACACGGAGCGGTTCGGCGTTCAACTTCGGCGAACCGGGCAATTTGATTCCATCGCGGTTTGGAGCAAACGCCTTGCCGTGTTCCGCATTGATGGATGCAACGGAATGTTCGGCGGTGTCGGTCATATCGACTGCCGTATCGACCGCCGCAATCCGATGAATCGTCGGCGGCAACTGCGCTGACGCAATTCCGCAACAGAAAATAAACAACACGCAAAGATAAAGGTTTCGTTTCATAGCGTTGACAATCAGAATTGCAATGTTCGTAAGTTATCTATTTTCAGTAGGAAGAACCATTCAACACGAATGGATTATCGGCAATCCACACAAAAAGTCAAGAGTAACGTATCAACTCTGCGAAGTGCGTCACTGAATTGGATATAATTTTTGCTGATGAAGGGTTATGGTCGAGACCGTCTTCGGTCGGAATGAAGATGGGTTTCGGAGCGGACGCACCGAAGGTCGATTTGCCGATACCTTCTGTACCGTAAATCAACAGTCGCGGCGGGGCTTGCGCTTTGCCCGTTTGGATGGTTTGAAGTAATGACATTGTTATTGGTTTCCTTTCTCGGTTAGTTGTGAATGGGTATCAAATAGGTCGTTATCAGATTCGTCCTCTTCGTCGTATTCAGGTTCGAGTGGAACGAATCGGAGCGGTTCTGTTATTTCGGTTTCGATAATATCCGTATGGAAGGATGTTTTGATATAACCGTGTTGTTCCAACAGCCGCAGAGCGTTTTCCTGTCCGATGTCGATGCTGTCCGGCAATTCGATTTCAAAACCGTCTTCAGGAAACCGGTCAATTAGTTTCCGGTATTCTTCACGGGCAAAATTAGTGAGGTGCCATCACGTCGAGATTTTTCAACGAGACATTCGAGAGTTTGTAAGTCAGTCATTTTTCTTTCTGCGAGAGGTGTTCAGAACGGACAGCCTTGAAAAGTGGTTGTCCAAAGAATGCTCAAAATGAGGCGAGGAAAAGCCAAAGCCGCTGCAAAATGGAGAGAGTCAGCGGACTGGTCAACTCTGGTGTGGGAGGCGGGTGAGACATTTTTCGTTTTCACGTTGTGCAGGTGTTCTTTCCGCCCGCCGTATCCACGCGAAAATCGTAAAGAGTTGGTAAGTTTTGGAGACAGCAGGTCAGGGCGTTTCGGAGAAAACCTCCGGCTTCGATTTTTCGTTGTCGTTGAATGAAGTTGGTTTTTCGGGCGATTTCGGGAGCAATGTTGTGAAATAGGTCTTGCAAGAAACGGCTTT
>JAISJZ010000237.1 GCA_031261125.1 Planctomycetaceae bacterium
CACTATGCAAGCCACACTCTGTTTTTAATGACCCCGCCCATCTGCCGCCGCGCTCATCTTCGCCCGGCAATGTCTGGCGGGTACACGGCAAACAGCCGATACTCCGGTACCCTTGGTCATACAACACATTATACGGAATCTTCTCCGAAACGATTCTGTCCCAGACCTGTTTGTTCGTCCAATATGCCAGCGGTGCAATCTTCACCAGACCGAATTTTGCATCCCTGCCGACAACCGGCGTATTTGCCCGCGACGGTCCTTGGTCGCGCCGCAAACCGCTAATCCACGCATCATAGTTCGGCGCAATCCGGCGCAGAACATCCAACTTTCGTTCCTGACAACACCTGTCTGGGTCAATTTTATACACCGCACCACCGTTGATTCGTTCGTACTCTTCAACGGACAACTCCGCCGACTCCCGCCGGATGTTGATGCCGTACTTGTCCCGGATTTTGTCAATCACATCAAGCGTTTCAGGAAACTGATAGCCAGTGTCGAGGTTGAACACATCAACATTTGCGCCGATTTTCGACAGCATTGATAAAATGACGCAGCCGGATGCCCCCAGAGCGGTACCCATCGTCAATTTACCGCCGTAAGTTGCAACCGCCCAAGACAGAATCTCTTCCGGTTCTGCCGGTGTCAGTTTCGTGTTCCAACGGGATATGAATTCAGTTTGTTCAAAGGCAGGCATAATTACTAAATAGCGTAATCATCAAACACAACGGTTTTACGCGGGACGGCAAGGACAGAATTGCCGACTTGAAACTGATAAACGTTGTATTTTTCGTGGGAAAATTCGACATAAATTTCGCGTCCGTCCGCATCAACCAATTCCATTTTCGCAAGCGAACCGGCAAGTTGAACCCGTTTGACAACGGCGGGCAACCCGCGACCGCCGTTGTCCGGCGGCACCAAATCAATTTCGTGCGGACGGACAAAGTATTTTTTTAATAAGTCCGAAGTATTTTCGCTGCCCAATACCGATGAACCGTCTTCCCGTTCGTGAAACAGATTCACGTTTCCGAGAAAATCCATTACAAACTCGTTCTTCGGCTTGTGAAACACTTCGCTCGGCATTCCTTCCTGTTCGATTCGTCCTTCGTTCATCACAACGATTCGGTCGGCAAGTTCTAATGCCTCTTCTTGGTCGTGTGTTACAAAAATACTAGTCAACTTAATCTCATCGTGCAACTTGCGCAGCCAACGCCGCAAATTTTGCCGCACCCGCGCGTCCAGCGCACCGAACGGTTCGTCCAGCAGCAAAAACTTCGGCTCAATCGCTAACGCTCTTGCCAACGCAACCCGCTGCCGCTGTCCGCCGGATAACTGGTCGGGATACCGGTTCTCCAACGTGTCAAGTTGAATTAAATGTATCAACTCCAACACCCGTTTTTTAATTGCCGTTCTGCTCAATCGTTCATTTCCGCGACGGACACGAAGCCCGAAGGCAATATTTTCAAACACCGTTTGATGCCGGAACAGGGCGTAGTGCTGAAAGACGAAACCGATTCTTCGTTTGCCGATAGGGTCGCCGACAACGCTTTTACCTTTGAAAAGAATATCAGTACCGTCCCGCGGTTCAAAGTCCTCTAAACCGGCGATGATTCTTAACAGCGTTGTTTTTCCACTGCCGGACGGTCCCAACAGCGCAATCAGTTCGCCGTCGTTAACTTTCAGGTTAACGTTATTCAAAGCGGTAAAATTGCCGAACCGTTTTGTGATATTCTTAATTTCGATACTCATTTCATTCTTTCTCTTTTGACCTTCCACTCGACGGCTGCCTTTGCAATCAGCGTAATGATGCCGAGCATCGCCAGCAGCGTTGCCATCGTGAACGATTGTACCGTTGCATAACTGGCGTACAGCGTTTCGATGTACAGCGGCAGCGTGTTCGTTTCACCGCGGATGTGTCCTGACACCACACTCACCGCACCGAACTCGCCCATCGCACGGGCATTGCATAAAATCAAACCGTAAAGTAAACCCCATTTGATATTCGGCAATGTTATCCGCCAAAACGTTTGCCAGCCGCTTGCGCCAAGCGATACGGCTGCCTCTTCTTCGAGTGTCCCCTGTTCCTGCATCAGCGGAATCAATTCACGGGCAACAAACGGAAACGTAACAAAAATTGTCGCTAACACAATGCCCGGCACCGCAAAAATAATTTTTATATTATGGTCGATTAACCAGCCGCCCAACGCCGAACGCTGTCCGAACGCCAAAACGAAAATCAACCCCGCGATGACCGGACTGATTGCCAGCGGCAAATCAATCAGCGTTATCAACACGTTTTTGCCCCAAAAATTAAACTTCGCAATGCACCACGCTGCCGCAATACCGAAAACGGCGTTTGCCGGTACCGCGATTGCCGCAGCGATAAGCGTCAACTTAATTGCTGGTAATGCGTATTTGTCATCAAAACTTTCCCAATAGGCGTGCCAACCTTCTGCTAATGTGCTTTCACCTTCCAGCCAAGCGTTGAATGAAAACGCTTCGGCAAAAATGACAGCAAGCGGTAAAACCAAAAAGAACGCAAGAAACACCAGCACCGCGGAAATGATAATCCCCGGTACGATGTACTCCGTCCAGCGGGTCTTCGTATTCATCATTTTATTTTCGTCTTGTCCGCCATTGAATTATGTTGACCATTAACATCAGCACAAACGAAGCGGCAAGCATCACCACACTGATTGCCGTTGCACCGGCATAATTAAATTCTTCTAACTTCGCAAATATCAGCAGCGGCGTGATTTCCGTCTTCATCGGGATATTGCCCGATATGAACACGACCGAACCGTACTCGCCCAACGCTCTGGCAAACGCCAACACAAAACCAGTCAGCAACGCCGGAAGTACCGACGGAAAAATCACCCGCCAAAACGTCTGAAACCTGTTCGCCCCCAGCGATGCCGCCGCCTCTTCCACTTCCTTGTCAAGGTCTTGCAGTGCGGGCTGCAACGTCCGTACCACAAACGGCAAACCAATGAACGTCAACGCAATGAAAACACCGATGGGCGAAAACGCTGTCTGTAAACCGTTCTCTTTATCCAAATACGGAATGTTGACAAAGTCCAAACGGAACCGTTCAGCAAACTTGACAACGTTAATTCCGATTTTACAAAACCACGTTCCGAGCCAACCGTTGTCCACAAACAGTGCCGTTAATGCAATGCCCGATACGGCTGTCGGCATCGCAAACGGCAAATCAATCAACGCATCGAACAATTTCTTGCCGAAAAATTTGTACCGCACTAACGCCCACGCCGTCATAAAACCAAACAAAGCATTACACAACGCAGCAAAAAATGCCGCCGTAAAAGTCAACTTATACGACGCAATCACTTGCTTTGTTGTAACGATTTTCACGAAACCCGCCCATTTCAACTCCGTTGTGTTCCATACAAGCAAAGACAGCGGAATCAAAACAATGAGCGACAGGTAAAAAACCGTGATGCCGAGTGTTAAACGAAAACCGGGAATTACTTTCATTATTCCGAAATTTGGTCGTAAGTACCGCCGTCGGAAAAGTGTTCCTGCTGCGCCTTCTGCCAGCCGCCGAACACATCGTCAATCGAAAACAATTCAACATCAACGAAGTGGTCTTTGAACTTTTTCAGAATTTTAGGATTCGACGGACGGTATGCGTTTTTGCCGGCAATCGTCTGCCCCTCGTCGCTGTACAAATAGTTCAGGTACGCCTCGGCAACCTTGCGTGTTCCCTTTCTGTCAACGACTTTATCGACAATCGCAACCGGCGGCTCGGCAAGGATACTAATCGGCGGCGTAATGATTTCAAACTTGTCGCCGCCCTTATCGTGAATCGCTTTGTATGCTTCATTTTCCCAGTTGATAAGTACATCGCCCTGCCGCTGCTGAATGAACGACTGTGATGCGCCTCGTGCGCCAGACGCAAGCGTCTTGACGTGCTTTGTGTAAACATCTCTTGTGTACGCTTTCGCTTTTTCGTTGGCGGCTTTCACTTCGGTAGCGTACTTCGGGTCATTTAACTTTTTCAAGTCGCCGAGTTCCCGTTTAAGAATGTAGCCCCAGCCGGCGAGATAACCCCACCGGGCAACACCGGAGGTCTTCGGATTTGCGGCAACGATTTCCACGCCCGGCTTCAACAGGTCTTCCCATTTCTTGATTCCTTTCGGATTGCCTTTGCGGACGAGGAACACAACAGTTGAAGAATACGGCGTGCTGTTCTTCGGAAATTCCTTTTGCCAATCTTCATTGAACAACTTTGCTGCAATGGCAATGTTGTCGATGTCGAATGCCAAAGCCAGCGTAACAACATCGGCTTCGAGTCCGTCAATCACGGACAGGGCTTGTTTGCCGCTGCCGCCGTGGGATTGATTGATTTTCACTGTATCGCCGGTTTGGGCTTTGTAATGTTTCGCAAATGCCTCGTTGTACTTTTCGTACAATTCCCGCGTCGGGTCGTAGGACACGTTGAGCAGTTCATAGTCCTTCGCATACAGGGCAGCACTTGCACTAACGGCAAAAACTGCAAATAGAGTAAGCAAACGTTTCATCGGTTTTCCTTGAGTTTATTAAGCCGAGCGGTCAGCCGACCGGCGTTGACATTCTACTATACAAAGCCGTTTTATGCAAATACTATGCCATTCATCGGCGGGACTTGTCCCGCCAAAAAAACGGCGGGACAAGTCCCGCCGCT
>JAISJZ010000085.1 GCA_031261125.1 Planctomycetaceae bacterium
CACCGATTGTCGGGTTCATCTTGAAGAATACGTTTATTTCACAACCTGATGTCAAGGGACAGACCGATCTTTCGGCGCTTACCGAGTTCGATAAAGGACAGGCGGCACTGGAATTTGAGCATTTTCCAAGTCGGCTGCATACGTTTTTGTGGCGGAATTGGAACGTCGTTCCTGTTGAACGGCTTGCGGCAGTTCTCGAAACATCGGTCGAAAATGTTAATCGGGTTGCCGCAACGATGGGACTTCCATCGCAGCAAAAAATTCTGCAGATTTGGGAATCTTCGCAAGGTTATATTACGGTACTGCGCCGTAATTGGCATCTTTTGCCGTTTTCGCAACTGGTCGTTTTATTAAAACAATCGCCGGAGCAACTTGCCGAGTCACTTCAGGAAGACGATTTTTTGTACATTAAACTCGGTTCGATCAAACCGCAATGCGAGCTGCTCCGCTTTACGGAGCCGACCGAAAAACAAACGAAGTAAGCCCGGCAAATCGCGGCATGGATTCAGGAAGAACTCGGCGATGATTGGAATTCCCCGGAAGACCCCCGATTCGAATTTCTCAAAACGTTTTTTCCGAACGAAAATTCGGCATCGGAAATTTCCGTTACAGCAAATCCGAACACTTCGTCAAATTCATCGCCGTTTGAAATTCGTTTTCTCTTTTCGTATTTCGCAACGTTCGGCGATCCGCTGCTTGACCCGGAAGTCAAATCGTATCCTGATGAACTGCTTCGGCAGCTTTCACAGCACGGAGTCAACGGCGTTTGGCTGCATACGGTACTGCGAACGCTTGCGCCGAGCGGTCAGTTCCCGGAGTTCGGTAAAGATCACGAAATTCGTCTAAAGTCCCTGCAAACGCTGGTTGATCGGGCAAACCGTTACGGAATGAAGGTTTATCTGTACTTGAATGAACCGCGTGCCATGCCGAATTCATTTTTCACCGGAGACCGAGCCAAACTCGCCGGTGTCCCCTACGGAGATCAAACGGCAATGTGTACTTCAACACCGGAAGTCAAACATTGGCTTTCGGATTCATTATTGTACGTTTTCAAAAATGTTCACGGTCTCGGCGGAATTTTTACGATCACAGCATCGGAAAACCGAACAAATTGTACGTCGCATTATCAGAAGGAAAAATGTCCCCGCTGCAAAGACCGAAGCGTTGCGGAAATTATCGCCGAAGTGAACAGCGTTATGGCAGACGCCGTTCACCGTGCCGACCCGAAAGCCGACGTTCTTGCTTGGGATTGGGGCTGGCGTGATGATTTTGCCCCGGAAATTATTGCGAAGTTGCCGGACTCCGTTTGGTTAATGTCCGTCAGCGAATGGTCGCTGCCCATCGAACGCGGCGGTATCAAATCGAATGTCGGCGAATATTCGATTTCTTCCGTCGGACCGGGACCGCGTGCGGCGAAACATTGGGCGCTGGCGCGGGAACGGGGATTGAAAACGGTTGCCAAAGTTCAATTTAACGTAACGTGGGAATTTGCCGCCGTCCCGTATTTGCCGGTTGCCGATCTCGTTGCGGAACACGCCGTCAAACTTTCCGGCAGCGGTGTCAACGGCTTAATGCTCGGCTGGAGCCTCGGCGGTTTTCCGTCGCCGAATCTTGAAATTGCCCGGCTTGCGGAATCGCAAAAGACCGATGCCGACGACATTTTGAACAAAATTGCCAAAGAATATTACGGCGACGGTGCCGCCGCAGCGCGGGAAGCATGGACAACGTTTTCGACGGGTTATCGGGAATTTCCGTACAACGGCGGACTTTGCTATAACGGACCGCAGCATTGGGGTGCGGCGAATCTCGTTTTTCCGAAGCCGACCAATTATCGTGCAACAATGGTCGGAATTCCTTACGATGACGTAAAAAGTTGGTGTGCCATCTATCCGGCGGAAATCGCTGCCGGACAGTTTCGTAAAGTTGCCGAATCTTTCGGGAAGGGTTTGACACCGCTTCGCCGTGCAGTCGATTTATCGCCGACTGAACGGCGAGTTCAAACGGAATCCGAATTTCGTTTTGCAAAAGCGGCGCAGCTTCACTTTGCGTCGTCGGCAAACATGATCGACTTCAACGCGCTGCGCAACCGCCGGATTGATACAACCGATACGGCGGAAAAAGAAAAACTCTTTGCCGAAATGCAAAAAGTTCTTGCCGATGAACTGCGTATTTCGAAAGAAATGTACCGCTTGGCAAAGTCTGATTCCCGAATCGGTTACGAATCATCGAATCATTATTTTTATATTCCGATGGATATTGCGGAAAAAATTATCAGCATCAAACATTTCAAGTATACTATAAATGGGGACAAATAGTCTTCTTTTAGTAACCGTTCACAGGGATACTACATTGTTTAACCACGAAGACGCGAAGACACGGAGTTAAGAAAAGAATTTTGTAACCGTTCACGGCGAAGAAAATATCCGTGAATGGTTACTAAAAAGGACATTTTGTCCCCGTTTCAAGTATAGGTTGTCGTTCACGCACATTTCACCCACCAATACTTTCAATTGGAGTTGTATCAAGAGCAGGCACGAGGATTGCAAAGTTTCCCATCAACAGAAACCCCAATTCGTGTTCGACATCTTTTTCGATTGTGAACGCATAAAATTTCGTGATAAATTCTCCATCGTGCTGTATCGGTACGCACCCTCACCCCAACGTTCATCCGCAACCAGTTGAACATTGTAACTTTCGTCATCTTGTTTGTCACCGCGTATCAGATTTTGAACGCGAGCATATTTAGTAAGGATGACGGGTTCCACTGAATTTTTTCCGCAACCGCTCGCAGGATGTCGTCCGGGTTAGGCAACAGTCGCAGCACAGAAATCGCGGCGTTGGTCAACGACGCAAACA
>JAISJZ010000250.1 GCA_031261125.1 Planctomycetaceae bacterium
GGATTGTGCAGGACGGCGACACGTTGCGGTTGCGGTTCGAGGGACAATTACGCGGTAACGGACGCTTTGAACTGATGCGTCCGCCGGTTGAGTATTTTACGGAGTACGCTCTTAATGACAGTCCAACGTTTGCAATGTCTTGCGGTGTGAAAACGAGCAGGGCAGCAAAAGATTCAAAAGCGTTTTTGTCACTGTTCCTACCGATGCCGAACGTTCAGAAGTTCGAGTATTACGACAAAGACGGCAAAACGATTGCGGAAGGTTCAAACATCGAAGCAACAGGACGCTGTTTCCAAACGAAAAATGTGTTACCGGAACGTGTAGTTTTGAAAGACGCAGAAAAAACGTTAATGGAATTGAAAGGTCTGCGCGGCGAAACATCAAACCTGTTTCTCGACCGCAAAAACTTTTTCGTCGCCTTCGACGACGGTGAAACGTCTGCGACTCCTGATCGTTGGCGAACGTTTGCGGTAACCGTAGCGGTCACAAGCGACGCGGCTAACGGAGGAAAGGCACCCTCGTTCACCGCACCACTTGCGGTCAGCGACGATATCGAACATAATGGATGGTGATTTCGAGGCGGCTTCCTCAGGCAGCGTCTCAAGCAGTGATTTGGTGTCGCTCCGAACCGGTGCCGTTGTCATCAAGGGACGGCATTCGTCCACCGGTTGGCAAACGCCGGATCAGGGCAGCATCGGCGGCAGCGAAGTCCATAGCGGCAGCGCGGCGGCGCAAGTCATCGACGAATCGAGGCAGTACCGATTATTTTCGCAAGACATTCCGCTAAAAGAAATCCCGGTCGGTACGAAACTTCACCTTTCCGCTTGGGTGAAAGGTAAAGACCTGGCAAAAGGACCGGAATCCTGGCAGGTCGGTTGCGTCCGTTTTATGGCAATCGTTGACGGCAAAACGGAGTATATTTCCTCGCCGAACCTGCTCGGAACCTTCGACTGGCGGCAGGAAACCGTTGAATTCATTGTCCCGGAAAAATTACGAAAACTAAGCGTTCAAGTCGGTTCCAACGGCGCAAGCGGAACCGTTTGGATTGATGAAGTGGACGTTAGTAGATGATATAGAAACAACAGCCGCGGCAAGAACAAATGTTTCGGCAAGAACCGCACGCCCTTTGTTTTGATAAGTTGTCGGCGAAGACCTCCGGGCAACGTAAATCGTCCCGTACATCGTATGGTGTAATCATTTCCCCTTCTGTTGCGTATTTTTTGATAAAACGCGAGGTTAAAACGGGGAGCCCCCCAGTGATATAACACCCGCTATCTTTATGTCAACTCTCCTCCAACATTACCATTTCAATCCGAACGTGTTGCTGCCGCCTGCCGTCGCTGTACCGCCTTTGAGTTGTCCCTTCTGTCCGTATTTTTCGGCGGGCTTCGGCGGTTCGGAACTAGCCGCTGTCCCTTGAGATGCGGAAGCAGCCGGAGTTGGTTCCGATGCTGACGGTTCCGGCGGTGCCTCCGCTTGTTTTAGCGATAACGCTACCCGTTTCGATGCGGGCTCAATCGACACTATGAATACGTTCACCCAATCGCCTTCCGATACCGCTTCGCGAACGTTCGCCACCCGCTTGTGCGACAATTCGCTGATGTGAATCAGCCCTTCCAAACCGGGAACCAATTCGACAAACGCTCCAAATTCCATAACTTTTGATACTTTGCCGCGGACAATCGTCTTTTCCTGAAACTTCTCTGTAATGTTCGTCCACGGATTCGATGCCTCGTCCCGATAAGCCAGCGAAATACGTTTCGTATCCTCATCAATATGGGAAACCGTTACCGATACCCGGCTTCCTTCGGTCAGAACATCGCTCGGATGCTGTACCCGTCCCCACGCCAGCCGTCCAATCGGAATAAACCCGTCCACGCCGCCGAGGTCAACGAACGCACCGGCATCAATGATTTTCCGCACCGTCCCTTCACGGGTTTGACCGACCGCCAATTCGCTCCAAAGTTTCTGCCGCTGCTCTTCCCGCTCCCGCAACAGCAGCGATTTTCGGCTCAATACCAAGTTGCGGCGTTCGGGATTGACTTCTTCGACAACGCACGTCAATTTTTGTCCAACGTACGCTTCAGTATTTTCGACCCGGAACAATTCAATTTGGCTAATCGGAATAAACCCTCGCAGACGGTTAACTTCACATTCCAAACCGCCGGTATTCGTCTTCGTGATTTTCGCTTCAACAATCATTCCTTCGTGAACTTGCGACCAATCCCGGACATCGGCAGCCGCCAACGGCACGGAAACATCGTAAAGTCCGTCTTCCGGCAGGAAACGAACAACAGTTACTGTGATTTCATCGCCGACCTTCGGTCCGGCATCCGGCGGGAAGAATTTCGTTGCGACCACGCCTTGTTCCCGTGCGCCGATGTCAAGGAACACCAAGTCCCGCTGAATTTCCAAAACCTTGCCTTTGACTTTTGTATCCGGTTCAGGAACGGACTGCTCAACGGATGTTTCGGTTTGTTCAAGCATTTCGTCAATGACACCGCTGTTGACGATGGCATCAAACTCGGCTTCGAGGTCATCGTCTTTGAAGGTACGGCTGATTTTGTCCTGCCGGGGAATCTGTACCTTTTGCAGTGGCGGCGGAGGAACATTCCGCAGTGCTTTGAATCCCTCATCGGACATTCTGTCGGGATGTTCCTCATCTGGAAGAATCTCTTCTTCCATCTTTCCTCTTCCCCCTCTCCTATTATCTTTTCCTTCTTCCTTCTTTCCTTCGCTCGACGGATAGGATACGGTTTTCGGCGGTTCCGGTGCCGGCGGCGGTACTGCCGCTTCCGGTTTTACGTCGCCGACGACCAGAATGGACGGGGCGGGACGATATGCTCCGGGATTGCGCTGCGAACCGATAAGAATCTTTTTCGGGACTTGAACTTCGGGATTGCCGGAAACGGACATAAAAGGAAGAAGGAAACAGGAACGATGTGAAACAACAGCACATTGTATCACAGAAAGAAACAAAAGAAAAGGGGAACGGAGATAATTGACAACGGAGAACAAAAAACGGAAAATCTACACATATTCCGTTGTTTTGTCCGCATAATCCGATGCTGTGCTGCTGTTTTTCGTCCTTTTTATTATTGTTTCGGTGAACATCGTTATCGGATGTTACGCCGCTGTTTTGCTGGGTTTCGGACCGCCCACCGTGAATGCTGCGCTCAGTTTGATTATCGACACCGACCTGCTCGCCGATTACTGGGAACGCAGTACCCGGTTGCGCTCGCTGCTGTCCAAACTGCCGATTCCGGTGCTATCCTTTCAAAAAACGGTTGCTGAATCAGGGACCGGCACCGAAACCGCCGAAGAACCGGTTGAAGAAAAAAATGATTTCGATTCTGTCATCGAAAAATTGACCAATGCCGATGTCAGTGCGATTCTCGCTGATGAAACAGACGAGATTTCAAATTTAGTTCCGATGCAGGAAATTTTCGATGACGACCTTGCAGCCGTATTGGCGGAACAAGGTACCGAATCGTGGTTTGTCAACGAAAAGCGGGTTGAAACATCGCTGTTGAAATTGAACGTTGTAATGATGAAGAGCGGACAGTTTTCAGCCGAACTCGATAAACGCATCCGCTCACGCCGCGGTTCCTTGACCCAAGCGGATAACAAACAATTTTTAGGAGAATTGAAAGACGATTGCCGCAACTACCTTGAATCGCAGGCGGCAATCACCGAACAAATGAAAAAACGGTTCGATGAATTCGGCGAGTTGCAAAATCTTGCAGAAGAAGTTGACTTCGCCAATATGGAGCAGTCCGCACAAATCGAAACGACATTAAGTAATCTGGACAACCTTGTATTAACGCTCAGCCCGGAAGACGGCGGCAGCCGGCTGCTCAAAGAACTTTCTAACTTGCGTCTCGCCCGGCATCGTCTTCGGGATATGCAGGAAAAAATGTTCATCACGATTTCGTTCTATGAAGACAGGGTTGATACGATACCGCAACAGTTGTATATCGAAGAGTATTTCGGCATCCGCGGACGCATCGGGCTGGAAGTGGCGATTAACGAATGGTGGAAGCAAAAACGGAACGCCCAGCGGCAAATTACGTTTGCCCTTCTCGATTTTGTGAAATTCGGGGCGGCAAACGAAGAACACGGAATTGCCGTTTGCGATAAAGCGATAAAGTATTTTGGACATTTCTTGCAGGAGCAGTTTGACACAGCGGATTTAATCGGCATTTACGAAGGAAACTGTTTTTTAGTCGCAACGCTCAATGCCGGTCCGAAAAAGACGATTACAGAAATTGAGCGGGTTCGGCAGAATTGCGAAAAGACCGTATTCAAGTACGGCAGCGGTTCGATGCAACTGCAATTAACGTGCGGAATTACCGAAGCATTGGAAACGCAGTCCCGCACGGATGTTCTTGCGGCATTGGAAAAAACGCTGGCGTTTGCCAAGAAGAATGGGCGGAACCACACATTTTATTTCGTTCCCGGTCTGATTGATAAGCCGCCGGAAAAAGTTGAAGCACCGAATCTCGGTGAAGAACCCAAAGAAGCGGAATTGGTGTAAGGAGAAAGGAAGATGATTTTATTTGGTCCCGCCGCTTGTCGGCGGGTTTTTTCTTGGGGTTGTAACGATTTTTCTGATTTTTAGAAATTTTCCGAATTTTCTTGTTTCCCCTCTTGACTGTTGTCTATCTTGCCTATATTATCGGAATTATCGTTTTTTTTGTAAGACCCGATACATCCCCTACAACCGGAGAAATTGTTATGACCATCTATTTCAGCACGAACATCCCCGAAATGCGCTCGATATTCCAACTCAATCGGTCGAGCAACAAGATAGCCGATATTTCGCATCGGCTCGAAACGGGGCAGCGTATCAATTCCGGCAAGGACGACCCGGAAGGTCTCATCATCCGCGACCGGTTGCGGGCGGACATCAAGGGACTTTACACCGCAAAGGACAATGCGTCCCGCGCCGACAATATGCTCTCGATTGCCGATTCCGGTTTGGCTTCGCTTTCCAAATACATACTCGGCGAAACCGACGACGGCACAAGCGGCTTGAAAGCCCTCATCGGCTCGGTCAAATCCGATGTGGCAGATTCTGACGCTTTGAAAGCGAACATTTCGCAAATTCTGAACCAAATGAACGGCGTTGCCCGCTCGACAACCTACAACGGCAAGCAAATCATCAACGGCGATTTGGCATACAAGACCGCGTTCACTTCGGACAATGCCAAACTCTCGAATCTGAATATCTCGAAAGCAAACGGCGGAAACCAAGCGGTAAGTGTTGCCGTAACAGCCGTAGCGGCAAAAACGCAGGGAAAACTTGAATTGGACACTGCTTCGATAAATGCCGAAGAGGGCGATTCTATCACTGTCCGTTATAACGGAACCGCTTACAAATATACGGTTGGTACCAACGACCTATCAGGAGGAGGAAATGAAGTTTCCCTCACAACGCTTGCCGAAAAAGTCGGAACGATGTTGAAAGGAAGCGGTCTGAATGTTACAACGGATACCAGCGGAGCCACCTACGACCTTGTTTTAGAAGCAGATAATTTCGGCAGCAGCAACACTCTTTTTATCACATTGGACAGTAATAATGCCAGCGGAACGGAATTGTCAGGTCTTACCCCGACCATCACAGAGGGA
>JAISJZ010000210.1 GCA_031261125.1 Planctomycetaceae bacterium
CGATGCTGAATCTCCGCGGCGAAGTTGCCGGTTTAATCACGGCGATTGCCACGCAGGGCGGCGGAAACGAAGGCGTAGCGTTTGTTTTGCCGGTGAAAATCGTCCGCCGGATTGCCGAACAGTTAGTTAGAGACGGGTCGGCAGTGAAACCGTTTCTCGGCTGCGGTTTTGACCCGGTATTTGCAAAGAAAGACCGAAACGCGTTGGGCATTGACCGGAATATCGGGGCAAGAATTAACAAAGTGATTCCCGACACGCCGGCTGCCCGCGATGGATTAAAAACCGGCGATGTGATTTTAGCGTTCAACGGTACCGAAGTTGAGGACGATAAACACATTGTCAATTTGGTGGCGGAATCCGAAGTGAACAAACCGGCAGTGCTGAAAATCAACCGGGAAGGAAACACTGTCGAAATCACGGTCGTTCTCGGCGAACAAGTCAGCCGGTAAATTATTTCACCAGTCATTATGTTAAACCTTGCTGTGATACCCGTTGCCGGTCGAGGCACATCGCTTTTACCGCTCACGAAAAGTATGCCGAAGGAGATGCTGCCGGTAGGCAACAAGCCGGTCGTTCAGTACGTTGCCGAAGAGTTGATTCAAAACGGCGTTCACCGGTTACTGTTCATCACCGGACCGGACAAACAGGCGATTGAAAATCATTTTGACATCAACCCGGAACTTATCCGTTTTTTACGGCAGAGCGGTAAAGAAGACATTCTTGCGGAACTGGCGTTTGAACGGGAAGAGGCGGACTATTTTTACACACGGCAGCGTCATCAGACCGGTTTGGGCAATGCGGTGCTGTGTTCGGAACGGTTCGTCGGAGATAACCCGTTTGTTGTTGCGCTCGGCGATACGATTTTGGGATACCGTTCACGGTCAAAAATCGTTGAACGGATGATTCAGGTTTTTGAGCAAAACCGTGATGCCGCGGCAGTGATTGCGTTCGACGAAGTGCCGCTTGAAGAAGTTGTTCAGTACGGTATTGCGAAACCGAAAACGGTGTCAGCCGAAAAAAACGGCGGTATTTTCGGCAGCGTCTTTGAGTTGGAAGACATCGTTGAAAAGCCGGCACTTGAAGATGCACCGGGTAATTTAGCGGTCGCCGCCCGGTATGTATTTTCGCCGGCGATTTTCGACTATTTGCGTAAGACCGCGCCGGGAATCGGTGATGCGGTGCAGTTGACCGACGGAATCCGGTTAATGATTCAGGACGGGAAAACCGTTCTCGGCTTATGCTTACCGGAAGACGAACCGCGGTATGACATCGGTGATTTTTATTCCTATTACAAAGCATTTACGGACTTCGCTTCTTTACTCCCGCCGTTACCATCCATTGAATAGTTATGGGAGGTTCTAAAAACCTCTCAATAAAAAAAGAAAAGAAAGAAAAAAAAACTTTATTTTCTTCTTTTTTTATGGTAAAAAACAGTTTTTAGGGTTCCCTTATGACATTATCCCGCGAAGAAATTGCATTGTCGTACCTCGAACAGTTGCCGTTTGAACCCTATCCGTTTCAGGAGGAGGCGATTCTCAACTGGTTTGATTCTGAACAGGGGGCGTTGGTCTGCGCTCCGACCGGGATGGGCAAAACACTCATTGCCGAAGCCGGGATTTACGAAGCAATGAAAACCGGTAAGAAAGCGTATTACACCACGCCGCTCATCGCCCTGACGGAACAAAAGTACCGGGAAATTCAAAACGCACTGGAACACTGGGGCTATTCGAAACATTATGTAGGTTTGGTCACCGGCAACCGGCGGGAAAATGCCGATGCTCCGATTCTCGTCGTCGTTGCGGAAATACTGTTTAACCGGTTGTTAACGTCGCAAGATGCCGGTACAGGCGGCTCTGTGTTCAACGATGTTACCGCCGTCGTGATAGACGAGTTTCATCAATTTTCCGACCCGGAACGGGGAATGGTCTGGGAATTTACACTGTCGCTGCTGCCGCCGCACATCCGAACGCTGTTGATTTCCGCCACCGTCGGCAATGCTTACGAATTCGTCTCGTGGCTGCGGAATAACTGCAACCGGCAACTGAAACTCGTTGAATCAACCGAACGAAAAGTCCCGCTGACGTATCAATGGGTCGGTGACCAACTGCTGACAGAACAACTCGAATTGATGTCCCGCGGCGGCGAAGAGGAACGGCTGACACCCGCCCTTGTGTTCTGCTTCGACCGGAACGAATGTTGGAGCATTGCCGACCAAATCCGGGGCAAGGACTTAATCAGCGGCGAAACACAGAAAATCATCGGCAAGATTTTAGACGGACACGATTGGACGAAGGGGGCGGGACCGAAGTTAAAACAACTGCTTATCCGCGGTGTCGGAATTCATCACGCCGGTATTTTGCCGAAATACCGCCGGATTATCGAAGATTTGTTTCAACAGAAACTTTTGCCTGTGTGCATCTGTACGGAAACATTAGCGGCGGGTATAAACTTGCCGGCAAGGAGCGTAGTGCTGCCGACGATTCTCAAAGGCAAACCCGGCGAAAGAAAAATTATTGATTCGTCTTCAGCGCATCAAATCTTCGGCAGAGCGGGACGGCCGCAGTTTGATACGCGGGGCTTTGTGTTTGCTTTGGCGCACGAAGACGATGTCAAAATTATGCGGTTCAAGGAGAAGTACGACCAGATTCCCGAAGACACGAAAGACCCGAAACTTCGGGAAATGAAAAAGAAAATGAAAAAGAAAATGCCGACGCGCCGGACAACGGAACAATATTGGACGGAAGAACAGTTTTTGAAGTTGGCGGCGAGTCCGCCGGGGCGGTTATCGAGCAAGGGAATTATTCCTTGGCGGCTTTTGGCGCACATCATTACGTTAGACAACGATTTGGCACCGCTGCGGCGAATGGTCAGCCGGCGTTTGATGGCGGAAAAGTGGATAAAAGACGGACAAAAGCGGCTGGACGAAATGTTGTTAGCACTGCACAAAGCGGGCTTCATCCGGTTAGAACCGGAACCGGTCGAGGAATCAGAACAAAAAATTCCGGTTTAGAAATTCCCTTGTTTTTTTCCTTTTTTATGTTATATTAGAAAGATAACCTGCTCCCTTTCCTCCTTTAATCCAATGGGCTTTGCCGGTATTTTCGGTCCCCGCACGGGACATCAGCCGCTGTTTTCGGACCTGTGCCGCTTTCACAATATCGACAAAAAGACGCGGCAACTGCTTAAAGACGTTACGGATAAACTGCAACTGGAACGCCCTGCGGAACTGTTCGTTGAACCGGCACTGCTCCAAAAAGCAATGAATTCGCCGGAATTCTCTAATTCTACCGAGGATTTACAAGCACTTTACAAAGCGTGGTTCGGAAAATAAATGTCAGCGTTTCAAGGTAAAACAATTAAGTTTTTAGGGAAAGACCCGAATCCGGCGGCGGTCGAGGTGTTGGTCAAACTGCTTGCCAATCCTGATAACCGCCTTCGGACAATGGCGTTCGATGCGCTTTTTCTGCGCAAAGACCAAACCCTGTGTATTTTGCTGTTCAAGTACTTCATTAAAGATGAGGAATTCTGGGCGCATAACGAAATACTGACAGCGGAACGGTTGTCCCGGCTTGCCGATGCCGCATTCCGTACCGATAACGCCGCCGTCAGAGAAGAAGCAGCACGGGTCATTTTACAGTACAAACTATACGAAACACTGCCGGCGGTGCTGATGTACCTCGAAGGTTCCGATGATGAGTTAGCCGTAAAAGCGAAAGCAATGACGCTGCAACTGTCGGAATCGTTTTATGCCGATTTGCTCGCCGCCCCGGAATCGGAACGCCGAAACTTCGACCGCCGCCGCGAATGGTTTGTGCAGCAACTCGACGGTCCCATCAAACGCTACTCTGTCAATAACTGCGAAGAACTGATTAAATCGCTGCTCATTTTGGCGAAAAAAGATTACGAAACAATGGTAACGCTTGCCGCCGACCATCGTTCCGTTGCCGGTAAAAAAGTGATAGAAGAACTTTCGACCGGTGAACACGGCAGTTATATCCGGCTGCTGTTAAGTTATATCGGCGATTCGGGAACGCCTGCGTTGATTGACGAAATCCTTGTGAAACGTTCCGACCCGTTGTTTGTTCGGAAGATGCTGGAAACGGTCGGACCGGAACCAACTTTTGAATTCAAGACCGCTTTGAAACGGTTCAAGGAATTCGCGTGGTTTTTTCCGAACAAAGCGGAATTGCCTTCGCTGGTTGACGGTTTAGAACCGTTTGCCGTTCAACTGTTGTCGGCTTCTGATTTTCCGAAAGACCGGCAAATTAAACTGCACCGCTTCTTTTTGGAACGTAAGCCGGCGGAGTCCCGCCGGGCGGCAGCGGAAGCGGTGCGGCGGCTCGTCGGCGATGACGTGAACTCAATGTTGCTGGACTTTCTGAACGATTCCGACCCGGTAACGGCAGCAACGATTTTTCGGATTCTTAAAGCCCGGAATTGTAAAGAAATCGACCAGCATTTCGATACGCTGGTCAACCGTCCCGAACCGGAAATTCGGCAGGCAATCTACGATACGATGCCGGATTTGCACATTGAATCGTTTGCGTCCCGGTTTAATCAATTAACGGCGGAGTCCGCGCGGATTCAGGGACGGTATGTTCGGCTGATAGACCCGAACACGCTGAAAATTATCAGTGATGACATCGTTTCGCCGATACCGATTCGCCGGTTGTCGGCGTGCGGTGTTGCGGCAGCAACAGGGTACGCCCGTGATTTTGAGAAACGGATTATCGAAATGGCAGCGGGAGACGACGAGGGCAAAGTCCGTATTGCAGCAATCACTGCTCTCGGTTCGATACTAACGAAGGATTCGATTGAAGAGATTAAGTATCTGATTAACGACCGTTCGATGGACATCCGTAATGCGGCAGCGGCAGCATTGCGGGACTGGATGACAGCGTATCAGGCGCAGGCGAAATAACATTGACGCGGGATATACCTTTGTCAACATTGTAAAAAGAGTTTTTAGAGTCCCTT
>JAISJZ010000247.1 GCA_031261125.1 Planctomycetaceae bacterium
ATAACGAAATACCGAAACAGTACGACCCGCACGCTGCCCAAGAAAAATGGAGTAAATTCTGGGACGAAAATGAATTGTTCCTACCCCAGAGCGGGAGAGGCAAATCCCCTGAACGGGGGGCTGTTCCCCGTTCTTGCGGCAACAAACCCTTCTGCGTCGTTATACCGCCGCCGAATGTTACCGGCGCATTGCATCTCGGACACGCTCTGAACAACACACTGCAAGACATCGCCGTCCGTATGAAACGGATGCAGGGATATGATACGCTTTGGATTCCCGGCGTTGACCACGCCGGTATCGCCACCCAAGCCGTCGTCGAGCGCAAACTCTTTGAAGAAGAAAAACTAACCCGGCACGACATCGGACGCGAAGCGTTGGTGCAGCGAATCTGGAATTGGAAAGACCAATATCAAGCGAGAATTATTTCGCAACTCAAAGGAATGGGCTGTTCCTGCGATTGGAGCAGAACCCGTTTTACACTCGACCCCGTGTGTGCCAAAGCGGTTCGGCATTTCTTCTTCAAGTTGTTCAGAGAGAAAAAGATTTACCGCGGCAAACGTCTCGTGAATTGGGATACGCATTTACAAACGGCGGTCAGCGATGATGAAGTGTTTCACGAAACAGTCAAAGGAGCGTTTTATTACATCAAATATCAATTCGTTAACAGCGATGATTACGTTGTCGTTGCAACGACGCGTCCCGAAACGCTGCTCGGTGATACAGCGGTTGCAGTGCATCCCGACCCCGAAGCGGCGTTGACAGTTGCCGATAATGCGGTGCCGGACACACCGCTTGAACGCTTGAAAACGTTAGCCGGCTGCGCCAAGCAAGGTGTGAAAGTTGTGCTGCCGCTGTTGAATCGGGAAATTCCGTTAATCGCCGATGTTTGGGCAAAACCGGAAAAGGGAACCGGCTGCGTCAAAATCACGCCTGCTCACGACCCGAATGACTACGAAGTCGGTAAACGCAACGGACTGCCGATGGTGAACATTCTCAACAAGGACGGAACGCTCAACGAGAACGCCGGTGTGTATCAGGGACTGACGGTCAAACAAGCCCGCGTGAAAGTTGTTGCAGATTTAGAAGCGGCGGGCTTGTTGGTGAAAATCGAAGAGCGGGAAATTGAAGAGCCGCACAGCGACCGCAGTAAAACACCCATCGAGCCGTTCCTCAACGACCAATGGTTCGTGAAAATGGACGAATTGGCGCAGGAAGCGATTGACGCAGTTGTTGGCGGCGGAACTTGTTCCGGTGAAAAAGTCCGTATATTTCCCGAACGCTATACCAAGGGCTACATTGATTGGTTGTCTGAAAAGCGCGACTGGCCCATTGGTCGGCAACTTTGGTGGGGACACCGGATTCCGATATGGTATTTTCCCGCAGCCGATTACGAGAGTTCTTTTAACGCGCTCAAAGCAGCATTTGTGAAACGTCCTGATATTGATTTTCAATACGATGCGGAAAGTGCCGCTTGGCGAATTTGTTCACAAACGGAGGACTTGAAAGAGGACGTAATTCCCGGTTATAAAATCACGCAGGAAGAAGACGTTCTCGACACTTGGTTTTCATCGGCATTGTGGCCTTTGTCAACATTAAAGTATTTTGAGGACGACAAGAGCGATTATAAACGTTATTATCCAACGAGTGTGTTGATAACGAGCAGAGACATTTTAACGCTGTGGGTTGCCCGAATGGTTCTCGCAGGTAAATCCAACACCGGCAAGATACCGTTCCGCGAAGTATTTATCCACCCGAAAATCTTGGACAAATACGGCGAAGGAATGTCGAAGTCGAAGGGCAACGGCATTGACCCGTTGAGCGTGATAAACAAGTTCGGGGCGGATGCGCTGCGGTTTGCGATGGCGTTTTTGACGACGGATAGTCAGGACATTCGTTTGCCGCTGGATTTTGAGTGTCCGCATTGCGGGGCGGTCGTGGAACAGACAAAAAAGAATCGGACACTTCCGCGGGTACAGTGTCCGAAGTGCAAGAAGGATTTCAAAACGCAATGGGCAAGCAAGGACGAAGACGCTGCATTGCCGGAAGGCGTGGTGGTCGGTGAACGTTTTGAGGTGGCAAGAAATTTCTGCAATAAGTTGTGGAATGCTGCGCGGTTCGTGTTGATGAATTTAACGGATGTCAGCGTCGGGACTTGTCCCGGCAGAGCAGAACAAGTTCCGCCGCGGACGACTTACCTCGAAGACAAGTGGATATTAAGCCGTCTTGCGACGGTAACGAAAACGGTCACGGATAACCTCGAACACTACCATTACGCCGATGCAATGCGGGAATTGTACGATTTTGCGTGGGACGAATTTTGTTCATTTTACGTTGAAATGGTGAAGACGCGGTTATATGCCGTTAGCGGCGGGGACTTGTCCCCGAATTCGGCGCAAGTAATGTTAGTTCACATTTTGTCAAACTTGATACGTCTTTTACATCCGGTAATACCGTTTGTTACAGAGGAAATTTATCAACGAATGTTAGCAGTGGGGGTTGCCCCGGCAGCGGCGGAACAAGTTCCGTCGTTAGCGGTTGCCCTGTTTCCCGTTGCGGACGAAACCGCAATAGATGCCGAAGTCGAAAAGCAATTTGCAGTGTTTCAGGAATTACTGCGGGCGATTCGTGATGTCAGGGCATCGCGCAACATTCCGCCGAAAACGGAAATTTCGTTCCGCATCAAATGCGATGATACAACGGTAAAACTTTTGGAACCGCTGAAACCGTATTTTGCGTCAATGGCACGCGCACAACTTGTCCGCGTCGGAAATTGTTCCGGCGGCGGTTTAACAGCAACCGTGCCGCTGACCGGTATGGACTTGTTCGTTGACTTGTCAAACTTGATAGATGTTCCTGCCGAAATTACGAAACTCGAAAAAGAACTTGAAAAATTGGACGGTTTGATTGAGAGCCGCAACCGAAAGATTGCGGATGAAAGTTTTATTGCAAAAGCACCGGCAGCGGTTGTTGCCAAAGAGCGGGACGCACTAGCGTCCCTGCAACAACAGCGTACTTCGGCAACGGAAGCGTTGGCAAAGTTAAAAGGCGTTTAGTTTTGTTTTATGCCGCTTTCTTTTTCGCCGCTGCCTGCATCCGTTCTTCCTGTTCGGCGGCTTGTTCTACACTGCCG
This sequence comes from Planctomycetaceae bacterium, assembly GCA_031261125.1. Taxonomy (GTDB): domain Bacteria; phylum Planctomycetota; class Planctomycetia; order Pirellulales; family Thermoguttaceae; genus WRKP01. The sequence continues at coordinate 3,131 of JAISJZ010000247.1, forward strand.
ACATACATAAACGCCTGCTCCGATAAGTGGTCCCACTTGCCGGACGCAATCTCCTCAAACGAACGTATCGTGTCCTCCAACGGCGTAAATTGCCCCGCCTTGCCGGTGAATACTTCCGCAACGAAAAACGGCTGCGATAAGAACCGCTCCATCCGCCTTGCCCGGTGTACCGTTAACTTATCCTCTTCCGCCAATTCATCGACACCGAGAATCGCAATAATGTCCTGCAATTCCCGGTATTTTTGCAGCGTTCGCTGAACGTTCTGCGCACAAGCATAGTGCCGCTCGCCGACATACTGCGGGTCAAGCACCCGGCTGGACGACGCCAACGGGTCAACCGCCGGATAAATACCCTTTTCCGAAATAGCCCGTTCCAAATAGATAAACGCATCCAACTGTCCGAACGCCGTCGCCGGTGCCGGGTCGGTCGGGTCGTCCGCCGGCACATACACGGCTTGAACCGAGGTAATTGCCCCGCGGGTCGTTGACGCAATCCGCTCCTGCAACGCCCCCATTTCGCTCGCCAACGTCGGCTGATAACCCACCGCCGACGGCATACGCCCTAACAACGCGGACACTTCCGAACCGGCCTGCGAAAAACGGAAAATGTTGTCAACAAACAACAGAATGTCTGTTCCCATCGCGTCCCGGAAGTATTCCGCCATCGTCAATGCCGACAATGCCACCCGGAGAC
>JAISJZ010000306.1 GCA_031261125.1 Planctomycetaceae bacterium
TGTTCCGCTTGCTTTTGACAGGTGAATTCGTTCTGTGCTGTTTCACGTCCGCACTTGCCCATTTTGTGCCGAAGGTCTTTGTCATTGATTAACCGGAACAGCACATCGGCTAATTCAAAGGCATTTTCCGGTTCAACAAGTACTCCGTTTTCTCCGTCTCTGATTTGCTCCGGCACACCGCCGACTGCCGTTGCGACAATCGGAACGCCTGCCGCCATTGCTTCGACATTAACACACGGAAAACCTTCGGTAAGCGATGATTGAGCGAAAATATCAAAGCACGGCAGGAACTTATCTAATTCCGAAGTAAAGCCGGGCATCTTAAAAATGTCATTTAGATTATCAGCATCAATCTGGTCTTGGAGTTCTTTCCGCAAAAATCCTTCGCCGAAAAGAACGAAGCCGAATGTATTCTCCGGCAGAGAATTTTCTTTGCATTTCTGTTGTAAAAGAAAGCAGGCATCAATCATTAAGGAGAAATCTTTTTCGGGGCTTAAGCGTCCGGCAGCACCAATAAAGAGACGAGGAGTTAAGTTCCCGTTTCTTTTGTTTGTTTCATTTGTAAAATAATTTTCGAGAACTTTCCGTTTCGATAAATCAAATGGTTTTTGAAATCGCGATACATCAACGGCATTATGAATTACTACAACACGTTCCTTCGGTGTACCGCTCTTGATGATTTTATCCGCTTGTCCTTGCGAAACGGCAACGACTTTATCCATTCGGCGGTGAAACCATTGGTCGAGACGTTCATAGAGCGATGTTTTCCAGTCCTGCCAAGTCCAGCCGTGCGACACACCGATAATCGGAATACCGGTTCTTCTTGCAGCAAACCAGCCGATGATGCGGGACTTATGCCCGTGCGCACAAATGATGTTGATGTTCCGCTCTTTGAGGATTTTCGTTAAATCGGAGACCGCCCCGAAGAAATGCGGGAAGTCGCGGTTCAGAACAAGACCGGTAAATCCTTCTTTCTCAACTTCGTTGAGAAACGGCTGACAGTTGCCGTTTTCCCGAAACGACACTATAGTACTGTTCACGTCAAATTCAGGCGGACGTTGATTTCGGACGATGTCGAGGATAACCCGTTCCGGTCCTCCGAAAAAAGGCGATGCGGTCAAATGGAGTATGTTCATAAACTTCCGACAACAAACTTAACCTGTGATAAACTTAATCTTCCTGATTTTTTCATCGGGATTGCTTTCCTGCATTGCCGCCAAAAGTTCTTTCTGCCGGAATAACAATTCCTGAATGAATGCATTATGCGAAACGGTAATTTCGAGAACACCCCGCTTCAAAGCGGAAACGCGGGACACATTCGAGAACGGTTCGCCGACTGCTTCCGACCAACTCGCTGTCAGATGTTCCGTGTTTCTCTTATTTTGAAGCCCGTAGCGGACAATAAGAGAGGGCAATACATCTCCCAAGCGGGACAACTTGCCCTTCCAATGCGTTCTGTAAGAGTTTTCCCCGTAATGGGTCATCACACCTGATAAATTGAGCGGTTCGGATTAGGTTTGCCTTCGGGGTCTTTCAATATATCGGTTTCCGGCGTACCGTCATTGAAGGGGTCAAACCACGCTTCATCAAACGTAATACTTTGCTCCGTATCCGCTGCGATATTCGTAACAAGGGCAATAACCGAATCGCCGAGTGCGATTTTCGGATTGCAGCGCGGCTGAAGTTTCGGGTCTTTATTATTCGGATTAACCCTGATACACCAAGCCCAATGTTCAAGTTCTTCGGCATAACCCCGGCTTACCTGCGCAGCAGGACCGGCGGCAACCGCTGTTTGCGCCGGACCGCTTGCTTGAGTATCAAGCGAACCGCCTTCGGCTTTGGCAGAGACCTTACTTGCGGAATCGCCGCTGCGGAACAGTTGCGAATCGTTTTCCATTGAAATTATCAGCGTTCCGTCCGTTCCATAAACGATTTCGCCGTATCCGCCGAATCCGTTGCCGTTTATCGTAGAATACTGAACGCAGATTTTTCGTTTGCGTCCCGCTATGGTGTTCTTATCATAATCGGGAGCGGGAAATTCAACAAGCGTTGTGATATGGTCGTTTGCTTCTCTGTCCAACTGGAACAGATTGCGGTTTGCAGAAACGTGAACCTTGAGCGGATGCACTTTTTCACCGCGGGGTGCGCTGCTGTCCGTTGCGTCAAGATAATGGTCGCGGTTTGCAGCGAGGAAAATACTAGCGGCATCAAGTTGGTGAGAACCCAATTCAACCATTAAACCGCCGCCGGTTCTTCTCCAAAGCCGCCAACGCAAAAGTTCTTCCGCTGCGGGGCGGGCATATTCCTGACCGGCACCTTTGAACGTTCCGTCTTCATAGCCGTAATCTTTTGCGGACTTGAAATCGGCATCAAAATATTTACCGCCTTCCGCCAGAACTGCGTCCGCTAACTGTGCTTCTTTTTGGGCAACTTTTTTCGCCCATTTTTCGATGCTCGGTCCCGAAGCATTATCGAGTTCACGTTTCCAAGAGCGGAGTTCGCTGTTGAGACGCTGCGACTGCGAGTCCGAGGGTTTGATATCAGCGGGCATCGG
>JAISJZ010000265.1 GCA_031261125.1 Planctomycetaceae bacterium
GATGTTTCTCCTTCGTTAAAAGTTTAACATCAGTATAACTTTTTGAGGCGAAAATACAATGGAAAACTGCTCCGTTGGCGGAGTTAAACGTTATCGTACCGCATTCGGTATGCTCACTTACTGCTTTCCGTTTTACCGGTGAAAACCCACATTCCCCTGCTTGCTTTCTTTTTCACCGCTTTTTTCTTCGGTTTGAACCTTTTTGTAAGTTCGGCATTGATTTTCTCTATTGAGAATTCATCGGGGTCATAATCGCCGACCCATTCGAGGATGCCGTCTTCGTCTTTCGACGGGTCTTTGAGAAGTTCCAAAAGGTTTTCGTAGCCCCAAACGCCGCCGCAGTCCTCCGGCGGACAATTCAACTTGCCGTCCAGCACGACCGGTACATCGCCGTTGTAATCAACATCGGGATTTTCAACGACAATGTTGTGTTTCCAACTGTCGCCGAAATCGTACTCATAGCAAAGTTTCATTTTCTTTTCGGTTAAATACGTCAAATCGCATTTGTCCGCGTCTTCTCCAATATCTCCAATATCACCAAAGTCGTCGAAGGTGTCGCACACATAGCACGTTGAGCGCATTCGGTTTCCGACAGTGAACAGGGCAGGATGCGAGTTTTCCCAGCCCATAATGATTTGCAGGACATCGTGCAAATCAAAAAGCGAAAAGAAATTCGGCACGATGAACCGCCGCCAAACCTTCGTGCCGTTGAGGGACACTTTCAGTTGCAACAACCGCAGCGGAACGTTGGATTTGCCTTTCCGGGTCGGCTTTGGCTCAATTGCGCCCTTTATCATATTAGCCACTTTGTTAAAAAACGATTTGTCTAAGTTAGTCATTGTTATTTTTGGTTGTTAGAGGTATTTATCCCGTCCGCCCACCGGACGTGATAGCCATTCTATCTTGGGCATCTTAAAACAATAACTCACCCAAAATTTGTTCAAAAAACGACGAATTTGCGTCTTTTTGCCTTGTCAAGAGCAGTTTTATTATTTTACGGTGCCTTAACTCAATCGTTGCGTCAACTCATTCACGAGTTCATCTTTCTTTACCCTCACCTGTTCCAGCGTGTCTCTATCTCGAATCGTAACGGTACCATCCTGCACCGTTTGACCGTCAACAGTAATGCAATACGGCGTACCGATTTCATCTTGACGGCGGTAGCGGCGACCGACGGCTCCTTTGTCGTCGTAGAAAACGGATAACGATTTTTTCAGTTCTCCGTAAATTTCCGTTGCAATTTCCGGCATACCGTCTTTCTTGACAAGCGGAAACACTGCCGCTTTGATGGGGGCAAGACGCGGATGAAATTTCAGATACACCCGTTCTTGCGGCTGCCCTTTTTCGTCCGGTGCCGTATCGACTTGGTACGCTTCGCAGAGAAACGCCAAGGTTGCCCTGTCCGCTCCGGCGGACGGTTCAATGACGTGCGGAATGTATCGCTCTTTCGTCAAGTCATCGTAATACGACAAATCCTTGCCGCTGCCTCGATGCTTCGGTTGACCGTTTTCCAGTTTTTCGACGACAAGGTTATTGTCGTCTTTGACGAGTTTGCCTTCGGAGTGTGAACGCAAATCGAAATCGCCGCGGTGAGCAATGCCTTCGAGTTCGCCGTATTCGCCCGGCGGCAAAAACGGAAATTGATATTCGATGTCTGCCGTGCCGCAAGAGTAATGCGATAATTCGTCTTGGTCGTGTTCCCGAAGCCGCAAGCGTTCACCGGCAAGTCCCATTTCGGTGTACCACGCAAAGCGGCGGTCTCGCCAATACTGATACCACTGCGGCGACTGCGACGGATGACAAAAGAATTCGATTTCCATCTGTTCAAATTCCCTGCTTCGGAACGTAAAGTTGCGCGGCGTAATTTCGTTACGAAAACTCTTGCCGACTTGGGCAATGCCGAACGGAACCCGAACACGGGTCGAATCGCAAACGTTTTTGAAATTGACGAAAATCCCCTGTGCCGTTTCGGGACGGAGAAAAGAGTAATCATCTTCACCGCCGAGTGCGCCGATAGTCGTTTTGAACATCAGATTAAACTCGCGCGGTTCGGTCAGCGTTCCGAGGTGTTTAGCATCGGGGGCGAGAACATTATCAAAGTTAGCGACGGATTTTAATCCGTCGTGTTGCGGCGGAACAAGTTCCGTCGCTAACTTGGCTATTGAAATAATTTCGCCTTCCCATTGCAGCATTTCGGCATTTTTCTTGCGGATACCGAAGAATTTCAACGCAGCTTCTTCGAGATATTGTTGCGTGTTTTCAGTTTCCATTGTGGTAACGAAAATACGTTGAGAGCAAGACGAATTCACTTGCTTTAACATAGCATCTGTTCCCCAGCAACGGCTCCACGGCTTGCCAGTATCGCTCATTCTGCCGGGCATTGAAACCCAGCGACCGATGACGTGGTCGTAGCGGTAACGTTTTTTTGATTCGCGGCAATCGACCATATAATCGTGAAAGAGGTCGTAATGACCGCTGCATTTCCAGACCTGCGGGTGCATA
>JAISJZ010000409.1 GCA_031261125.1 Planctomycetaceae bacterium
CATCTTTCGGCAAAACTAAAATCGACACAAGTCCTGTACCTTACGGGAGTTAAAGTATCCTCGGCTGGACTCGAACCAGTAACCTTCGGCTTCGGAGGCCGACGCTCTATCCAATTGAGCTACGAGGACAAAAATTGTCAACAAATCCGCCAAATCAAGAACCATCATTATCCTGTCCGGTGTAATCGTGTCAACCCCCCGTAAATCCAAATCAAAACCGGATGATACCGTCAATACCGAAACTGACCATATCCCGCTTCGTGTTACTGCTGTAAATCCCTTGCTGTCCGTTGATACGGACGTTCGACCAATCGTACCGGACTTCAGGACGAACCGTAATGTAATGAACCGGCTGCCAGTTTGCGCCGAACGTTAAACCGAAGTAATCCTTGCCGCTCAACTCCCGATAACCGGGGTCAGACACCGGACTTTTCTGAATCCGTGAATGTCCGTTGTCCCGGAACCACTCGAACCGTGCGCCAAGCGTCAGTGTATCACACCACCTCCATTGCAGATATTGGGCAATCGAAACCCAATGAGCATTACTCCGCTGTCCTGTCCACGAATTCAATAATGCCCCGTTCTTTTCCGTGCCGTAAGTGTGTTCCAAAGCGTAAGTCCAATCAGGGTTCAGCCGCCGTTTGTAAGTCAAAACGTAATTTGTCCGGTTATCGCCTTGCCGCAGAGATTCTTCGCCAGAGTGAACGAGGAACGACAAAGTTGACAGCCGGTCAATACTTTTGAGTTCCAAACCGGCAAGGGCGGAAACACCATTGCGGGGCTTGGCGAAAATATCCCAGCCCTGCGTGATACCAAGTATTGCCGTTGTGTTCGGATTGAGTTGTACATTTGCGGTGCCGCCGGTTAATGTCGTTGGCTCACCGTACATAAAACTGTACGAATGAGAATAAAAGAAATTATGCGATGCCGCCGCGGATTCCAGCCCCATTCCTGAATAAAAATGTCCCGCTTTGACAGTGATACCTTGACCGACCGGCAAACGAATTTCCCCGTATGCCTGCGGCATTGACAAGCCGTACAGCGATGCGGTGCCTAACCGCCGGGAACCGTGATTGGGATTCCAACGCGATACCGCTTCCAACGGGTCAAGCGTATTCTCTCCAAAAATGTACTCTTTCTGTTTCGTTTCCAAACCGAGTGCGTTCGTGTAAAAATAATCCGTTCCGTACAGCAGGTCAACCCGTCCGCCGATGTCAAACCGGTTCTGCTGCTCAATGCGGCGACCGAAGGAAAGATAAAATTGATTCAACACCGGTTCACTATTGCGGTCATTGTATAACAGCGGAGCGTTATTGCTTTTGTTTGGTATATCGGTGTTGTTGAAGATGCCGCCGTTGAACCAGCCGTCGAAGAAAAATTCTTTCTGTGTTTTATATCCGGCGGGACGGCACGAATTCGCTGAATCACAGCCGGCTTCGTCCGCCGTTTCGTCACTAACATTGTTAACCGTGTAAGTATCTCTTAACGAGCGGAAGAGAGTGTTTTCGTTTTCCGCTTCTGCCGGTAAATTGGGTTCCTCCGTTTTTTTTGCGGTAAGCCGTTGAACGGGGATTGTTCGCGGTAAAGATTCCGGGTGGACGGAACGGTAACGGGGCCGCAGTGTTGCCGGAACTTCCGGGGCGGTTGATTGGAATACGTTCGGAACGTAACCGTCGTCTTCGGCGGCGGTTTGCCGAATCGGTTCTTCCAACGGTGCCGGTTCGGTTAAGGGTTCTTCTTCATCTTCGTCTTCATTTGTGTTTGCCTGTTTCGTTTGCCAGCCGGCATCATCAGAACGACCGGGAATCGGAAACGGCAACCGCCGCGGCGCAATGTCTTCCGCTGCCGAAAACAACGGCATTAAAACAGCAACGGAGAAAACAAACAGTCGGAATAGCATCGCCGCCGAAAGTAGCAATTCCGGCAGAATAAATCAAGACGGATTTTTAGCCGGTTTTAGCCGGGTTAAAGTAAAAAATTACGGGTTTATCTCTGTCTGTAAAATTCTTTTTTAACCGCTTCGGCAAACCGTTCCAGCGGGCCGTAATTATTTGTCCAAGTTGTGTAAATCACGCCCCGCAATTTTTCGTCCGGCGAAACGTCCTGCATCCATTGACGAATTCGTTCCTTAACCGGTTCGGCATCGTAATAACCGGCAAGCATCTGTTGATGTCCCCGCTGTGCGAAATGCCGATAGGATTCCTTGCGAATTTTCGGATCGGAATTCCAGTTGCCGACAATCACGTCTTTCGGCAGTTTTTCCCAAGAACCAAACCACGGTGCTTTTCCTTTAACGAGATAGTAATATCCGTCTTTCGAGGCATTGTGCAGCGGGTCAAACATATCTGACCAGACGGCAATTTCTTTGCCCGGTGCAATCTCTTTGATGGTCTTAACGCAGAACTCAACGTTGTCCGCCAATACTTCGGCAGGACGCTTACCGGTATCCAAACAACTTTTGTCCCAGCCCGCCTGCCGCATTTCATCGTAAGACATAAAATAGCCGTCCGGGTCGAGGTTCTTTTTCACTTGTTCGATTTGCCAGCGGAGCATTTCCCGCGTTTCCGGTTCCGCCATACACATTCCGACTTGTTCGCCGTAGATAACCGCTGTGTGATAATACGAAATAAGAACCCGCTGCCCTTCTTTTAACCGGCTCGTTTTCGGAACAGCAATTTCCGGCGGCTTATGCCAAGCGGTAAAACAGCCCTCATACGGGTCGTTGCCCGTTAGTTTATCAACGAGCGGTTCAACGTCTATTCCTTCGGCGTATTCTGTTTTGCCGTCCCCGCTCGTCATTTTTAACGGTGTTCCATCCCGCCGAAGAACGTTAACGAATCCGCCCTGTTCGATGCGGACATCGTCCCACCATACTTTTCCTTTGCGGCCGCCCCACGTTCCGAAGTAAATGTTGACCGATGAGTTTTCCAGCGAATTGAACGTGATGTCAATCTGTTTCCAATCCTGCGTCGGTTCCACCTTCGGAAAATGCCAGTTTAACGACATTCCGTCTTCACCCAAAACGGCAATGTTCATCGCTGCCGTAGAATCGAAACTTTCCGTCTTAATCTGTACAGAAACGTGATAATAGTGAAACGGTTCGACAGTTAACTTCTGCATTGCTCTGCCGTTGCGGGGTTCGTCAAGACCGATGTCCTGCATACGGAGCGAAACACGGCCGTTTGATTTCACTTCGCCGTCGATGAAACTGATTTTTCCCGGTTCGTCAATGAAACCCCAGCCCGTCGGACTGTTGCCGCGGTGTTCCTCGAAACTGCCGTTTTTTAGAACGTCAACCGGTTCCGGTACAAGTTTGCCGTTTTGAACGAAGAACGGAGCGTTGACAACCGGCAGTCCTTCGGCAAGGTTCGGATTCCGGCTCAACATATCGTTGGAATAGCCGACAGGACAAACGGCGGCAAACAGTTCCAGATTTAGTTTCCGGCACTCATTGCGGAACCGTTTGACATTTTCAGCGTAGCGTTCCGGCAGTTTATCCCAGCGGCAGAATTTACTGTCGGTAAGGAGTACACCGTTGTATCCCGCTTGGGAAGCACGGTGAATGAGTTTGATACTATTCTCTACGTTCGCATCAACGAGCAGGTTCGCCGGCAGATAAACCCAAAGTTTGAATTCATCCGCCGCAAAAGAAAACAACGGTGAATAAACGAAGACAAACAGTGTTAGTAAAAAGTGTTTCATTATCTTTTATACCAAAGTGATTCCCAATACAGCCGGTCGGTCTGGTACGGGTCGAGCGGCGTTTTCAACCGGTCGAAGTCCGGCGGCAAAATGCCGTACCGTTTCATCTCCCGTGTATAGGCTTCGTTTGCGTGAAACGGCTGCATTGAGAACCGGTTGCTCTCTTCCAGGATGTACCGTTGTCCCCGTTCGATGCCGGCTAAAAGGATTTTGTAATCCGGGTCGTCTGTATCTTTGAAAACAATTTCTCTGCAACGCTGAGTTCCGCCTGCTTCTTTTGCCAGCGGAGCGCGGAGGTAAGAGGAACGTTCCGGTTTGGAAAAGTTGAACACAAGATGCCGGTTCGGTCCCTGCGTGTTGTGCGTCAAAGCGTGCGGAACCCGGCGGTCTTTGTCCCCTTCTTTTTGATGGCAGGAATCGCAGCGGCGGTGAGCAGCACCGCTCATCGCTTTGACTTCCGCCCAATCGGCATCCGTATGAACCATTTGGTTGCGGTAAGGCCAACCGATTTGTCCCGTTCCGTTCGCCGCATACGTTCCGGCGTAATTCGCACCGGCTTCAAGCCAATACTGAACTATCTTTTTCTCCGCATCGGAAAGTTCTGCTTCGTAATGCTTTTCGTTAATCAGTTTCATCAATTTGCTTGCCGATGAGCCGATTTCATACGGCTTGAAATTGCTTACAGGACGGTTTCGGTTGTCGCCGAAAGAGTTCCGCCAAGACAGCGTGATATAACTGTGCGAGTATTGCGGACCCCAATCGCCGGACAAGTTCACACCGCCGTCCGTCTTCGTATCGTTATGACACGAAAGGCAATGTTTATCCAAAATCGGCTGAATGTCCCGAACGAAATCGAATACTTCCGGCACGCCTTCGACCGGCTTCGGTTTCACCGGCGAGCGGTTCAAAATTTTCACTGCCGTATCCCGAATCGCCGGCGGTGCTTCCATCCGCGGTTCGTGGCAGCCGATGCAAACGCTTGTTTCGCCCGGCATAACGTTTGTAAAACTGTGCATCCGTTTCACCGGCTTGTTTTCACCGTCCATTGCAATGAACAGGAACGCCCTGTTCGCCGGAAGTTCCATAGAGGCAGAGCCGTCCGGCTCGACAGGAACGGTGCCGACAATCCGTTCCAGCGTAAATGTACCGCCTACGGAGATTTGGTCCATTCCGCCGGAATAATGAATCGGTTCCGGCAACGTTTCCAGTACCAGCAATTGTTTTACCGTACCGGGTTTTACGCCCCGCATTTGCCGACCTTCATAAACGTTCACCAATGCCAGATGACCGGTATTTTTACTCTTGTCCGTTTGTCCCGAAAGAATCATTTCCCGCTGCCGCTTTTTCATAGGCCGCGGTTCGTGAATCCAGAACCCTGCTGCCCTCAAATCGTCCGGCAGTTGATATATCGTTTGTTCACAGCCATCAACATCAATCAGTTGCAACTGCGTTTTTTTTGCCGCCATAAATTCCGTTTCGGAAAACGCCCACGGGTCGTGATGGTCAACGTGAAAACCGATGCGTAATGCGCCGTTCGGATGGTCGGGACCCAGCGTCGGGTCAACCAGCGTCAGCCAGCCGAGGTGTTCCGTTCTGCCGTGACCGGGCGAAAAAATCGACACAATTTTATTACTGTTCTCTACCGGTTTGGAATCAATCATCAGCGTATCGGGAATCAAGTTGCCGTAAAAAACGGCGTGCCGGGTTCCGTCAGGGTTCGCCGTCCAAAGGTGATGATAATGCACCTGACTGCGGTCAACGTATTCCCACCGGGTATAAAGCACTTGACCGTTCGGCAGCATCCACGGTGTATTGTCCTGTTCAACGTTCGCGGAAATTTCGGTGATGTTTTCGCCGTTCGGTCCGCAGCGGTACAGCGTAGCAACTTGCGTTAACCAGCATTGCACCCAGCGTTTCGCTCTGCTTGAACAAAAAATAATATCGCCGTCCGGCGTGTAAGTCGGTTCAATGTCGTCCCAATCGCCGGAGGTTAATTGTTTCCCCATTCTCCATTCGCCATTCTCCAATTTCAATTCGTAGAGGTTGAAGTGCCGTTTGCCTTTCGGACAATAGGAAAAAATGATTTTATCACCGTCGTAATTTAACTGCGGGTCGCGAATGGTACCGCCGTCGTCTTCAAACAGCGTCCGCACTTGTCCCGTATCGGCATTCAGGATTTGCAGTTTCGTCCCGGCACCAAGCGGAAACGGTGTTTGGTCTTTGCTTGCAGCGTAATAACCGAAGTTCGCATACCAATGCTCATCGGTTCCCGGTTTTCGGACAACGAAAAGAATTTCGTTTGCGTCTTTCATCCCGCCGGTACGGAACTCTGCTTTCAAATCCTTCGGCGGCAATTGTTCCGGCGGATTCGGCTTATCGCAAAGAACAAGGTAATCGTAAAAAATCCAACTGCCGTCGTTCAGTAAAATCGTCAACTTGTTTCCTCCCTGAACTACCGCCCCTTTCGGAATTTCAATCACGGTTGGACGAAAGAACCCGGTTTGATTTGCCCCGTCAAAATTGAAATGCACCGGTTCGATTCCGCCGCTCGGCGCACGAACCGGCGTTGTTTTATGTCCGTTGACTTCGATATGAATCAGCGACGGTTCCGTGGCGTGATAAAACGAGGAACCGATAATCAAGTACAGCGGCGTATCGTAGGTCTTGTCCGTATCAAAATCAATTTCGGCACGGAACGAATGACCGGCGTTTTTCATATCGCGGGTACTGATGTGCATTGCCGTCCAATCACGGTCGCGGTCTTGTCCGGCGCGGAACCGAATCACCGGTTCTTTGGAATTGATATGGTCTTCCCAGCGAATCCATCGGCGGAACTCCTCGGTCCGGGCATCGGGTCGTCCGATTTTGAAGAGAACATTTCCGCACGGAGCGAAAGCATCTTCGGCAAAAACCGCCGAACACACAGCGGCAAACACTACGGCAAGAAGAATTCGGTACATCGGCGCACAGGGGTAAGAGTCAGCCGGTTTCCTTTGAAAACCGCCCATAATTGTACCATACAACTATCGTCCGTGTCAACTGCGGCGGTCCGGCTAAATTTTTGATTACCGCCGGATACTGCGCTGCTGTTCCGACAGTTGTTCCGCCAAGCGGACAATCCGTTCATCACCATCCCGTTTTGCCTTATCAATCACAAGACGAAGCATTGACGGGTCGCCCGTTGTTGCCAACGCCGATGCCGCTTGATAGCGGATATTACTGTCCGGGTCGTTCAGCAGCACCGAAAGCCAAACATTCGGCTGCGTCCCCGCTGCCGACGGAAGCAGTGTAATCACTTCTTTGCGGACTTCTGCGTTCGGATGAAACAGCCGGTACGCTAATTTCAAATGTTCCTCCCGAAAACCGTCGCGCCCGATGAGGGTCATCTTCGCTTCGGCGGCAAACGATTCGTTCGGATGATGCAGCAGTTTCATCAGTTGCACCGTCGGCAAATCGGGAATACCGTTTGACAATAAATTGTCCAACGGCACCGCAGGGGACAGCGTCTCCATCCCGGCAGCCGGCTGATGTTTCTGAACATAATTTTCTGCGATTTTTCCGTTTAATACCGCCAATACCGGAAACGGTGCCGGCTCTTTCACCGAGTCGGCAACGGCGTTGCCGGATTGGTGGTACGCGTACAGAACATCAGCGCGGGCGGCGGCGAACGGGTCATTCAGTCCCGCGCCGGTACCGCGGCTGTTAATACCTTCCGGGTCAAACGGCGTTCCGGCGTTTGCCATTAACTCTGCTTTGAACGGTTTTTGGTTGAACCGGGCAAGTGAGTCGTCAACCGGTGCGTTGTGCAGACCGTTCGGGGCGATTTTCTTCTTCCGCGCTGTTTCGATAACGGTCAATAGTTTTTCGCAGTTCTTTGCCGCCTGATGAAAATCCGAAGTTGCCGCATTATCTTTCGCAACGAGTTCCCGTAAAATCCGTTGGGTCAAGTTCAGTGCGGCACTCTGTCCGGCAGAGGGAAAATCCGGGGTGTATTTCGACAGATTTTCCGATAACAGCCGGTATTTTTTTGCCTGTTGTTTGAGCGGCAGTGCGTTCCAGCGGTCGAGTTCTTGCTCTAATGTTTCGTTTGCTTTGGTGAAGACCGCTTCCCGTTCGGACGCAAGGCAGCGGACGAGCGGCGGAATCCCGTTGTCGTCCAGCCGAAGCAAAATGTCGAACACGGCGGGGATTTCCGGTTCGCTGCACTGCTGCAATTCCGTTTCGTACCGGGTAGCGGTCGTCTTGATGCTTTGAGCGGCGAGTTCGACGAGAACGAAGGCGGCAATGAGCGTTAAAGGAACGAGCAGTCCCCACGGCGAAAGGAAGAACGTGCGGACGAAATACCGCAAAAAGGAAAAGGTACGAACGATGACCGCCCCTAATAATTCAAAGGGAAGGAGGAGAACGTTGATAAGGAGGGACAGACCGTTCAAAGGCGGCAGGGACATTCGGCATTGAAATTGTTCCGCATAATGCCGAAATTTGCGGAACAATTCAAGGGCAATTTCCGTGAA
>JAISJZ010000078.1 GCA_031261125.1 Planctomycetaceae bacterium
ACCGAACAGAAAAGAAATCTCAACTTTCATTGTGTTCCTATTCTACACCGCCGGAATGATAAAGTCAAGAGAAAAATTTCCGAAAGAGTAATTTCAGGGGACTTTTTTCAAAAATTTACTTTTTGTTTGCCGACGACGATAGAATCTACAATGCCGATAATCGTTGCATCAACCGGCAGCGTTTTTGTTTCCGGTGTTCCCCTCGCACTGGAACCTTGTACGACAAGAACGTACTCATTTTCTCCGGCACCGACCGTATCAACGGCAACCAGCGTTCTACCGGTGGTTTTCAACCCGGTACGCTCTTCAGTGAGACGGAACGGTTCTATCACGAGAATCTTCTGTCCCTTCATTGCGTCAACCTTTTGCGTTGAAACCAGTGAACCGACTATTTTTCCGATAAACATTGTTTTACTTGCCGGGCAACGATAATTTCTTCATTCGTCGGGATAACCCAAATCTGCACTTTACTGTTTGCGGCGTGAACCGGTGCCTCCGCCGAACGTACCGCCGCGTTCTTCTCCTTGTCCAAAATAATGCCGAAATTCTCCAAACCGGCAACGATACGTTCCCGCAGCCACTGGTTGTTCTCCGCAATCCCTGCCGTGAAAACCAGCACGTCCGCTCCGCCGAGTTCCACAAGATATGCCCCAAGATAGTGCCGAATCCCGCCTACGAACACTTCCAACGCCAATTCCGCATCGGCATTACCCGCATCCGCCGCCGCTTTGACATCCCGCATATCCGCCGCAACACCGCTCAATCCCAGCAAACCGCTCTGACTCGACAGAATCTTGATTAACTCATCTAACGTTTTGCCCATCCGCTGCATTAGGTACGGCAGTGTGAACAAGTCAAAATCACCGACCCGGTTGTTTTGAAACAGTCCCGTCTGTGCGCTGGAACCCATACTGGCGGCAACACTTTTACCGGCATTGATGGCACAGAGCGAACTGGAACCGCCGAGATGCATCGAAATAATTTTCAGGTCGTTCCGACCGAGCAACTCTGCCGTCCGCGTTGCAATGTAGCGGTGTGATGCTCCGTGAAAGCCCCAGCGTTTGATATGATATTTTTCCGCCCATTCCCGCGGCACGCCGTAGTACCGGTGCCGGTCGGGAATCGTTTGGTGAAAGCCCGTCTCGAAGCACGCCACAAGCGGAATTTCCGGCAGTTTCTCTGACAAAAGCCGCATCGCCCGAACATACGGCGGGTTGTGTGCCGGCATCAGGTCATTGAACTCTTCCATTGCGTCGAGAACAGCATCGTCAACCCGTCGAACGCCGGAAATACCGGCAGCGTGAACGGTCTTGAAACCGATGGCGGCAATCTCGGACGGTGATTTCAGCGGGGCGTTGTCCGCTTCGGTCAGTTGTGTCAAACATTCTTTAACGGCAACGGCGTGGTCGGGAACGGGTGTTTCCTGCGTCGTTTTCACTCCGTCGATTTCTACGGTGCAAGGACTGACCGGTTCGCCGATGCGTTCGACGCGTCCGCGGGCAAGAATCTTCTCGCCGTCCATATCGTACAGCGAGTATTTGAATGAAGTAGAACCGAGGTTGGCGACTAATATCTTCATAGTTTTACGCAAAGTATGCGGCGACTAATCCGTCGGCGGGGCGGGCAATGACGTGTTGCGAAACGAGTTCGCCGACACTCTGCGCCGCTGCGGCACCGGCTTCGACCGCCGCCCGGACACTGCCGACATCACCGCGAACGACCGTTGTTACCAAACCGCCGCCGATTTGAACCCGTTTAACGATTTGGACATTCGCGGCTTTCGCCATCGCATCTGTCGCTTCGACAAGGGCAATGAGACCTTTTGTTTCAACTAAACCGAGTGCGTCTTGCATTGGAGTATGTTAGGTTATGGAGAGTGAGTAGTGAGCAGCCGCTTATTTCTTTTCGCCTAAAAATTTCGGCAGGATTTTGACAATATCGCTGTGCGGACGCGGAATGACCTGCACCGAAAGCACTTCACCGATACGACCGGCAGCGGCGGCACCGGCATCCGTGGCGGCTTTCACCGCGGCGACATCGCCGGTTACAAATACGCTCACGATACCGCTTCCGACGTTATCCCAGCCGAGGTATTCGACGTTTGCCGCTTTAATCATTGCGTCCGTTGCTTCCACGAGTGGAATAAATCCCTTCGTTTCGACCATTCCGAGTGCTTCTAGTGCTTTTGCCATTGTTCTATATGGGGTAGGAAAATAGTCCGCTATACCCGTTATCGTAAAAATTGCAGCGGTTTCATAACACAATTTTTGATTTTTCTCCGGCAACTTCCTGAACGTATTTCGGCACCGCATAGCCCGGCAAACGTCCCGCAATTTCGGCGAGCAATTCTCTGCCGCGGGAAATCGGGACTTCAAAATGAGCCGCTCCCGCAACCTTGTCAAGTTGGTGAAGATAATACGGTATAATCCGGTGATTCGCCAGCGTTTCAAACAGTTGCACCAGAACATCGGCATCATCGTTCACCCCTTTCAACAGAACGGTCTGCGACATCAAAACGGTGTTTTGCAATGTTTGAATCCGTTCAAAGAATTCACCTGTCAATTCGTTCGGATGATTGATATGAAAAACAAGATAAACCGCATTTAGCCCCGCCGCTTGCCGGCGGGTATCCAAAACTCCAACGAGTTTCTCCGTCATTCTTTTCGGCAGAATCACCGGTAGCCGGGTATGAATCCGCAACCTCTTAACATTCGGAAATTTTCTGATATAATTCACGAGTGTTTGCACTTCCGTGTCTTCGAGAATGAGCGGGTCGCCGCCGGAGAGAATCACTTCGGAACAATGGAGAGGTACGGTAATGGATAACGGATAATGGATAACGGATAATTGTTTTTTCCGGCTGTGCCGCCGAAAACAAAACCGGCAGTTAACCGCGCAGGAGTTCGTCGTTAATAGGAGCGACCTGCCCGTGTATTTGTTGAGAACCGGCAGTTGATTTACCCGTTGCTCCTTGCCGGCTTCCCCCACGGGGTCGTCCGTAAATCCTTGTACAGAAAGCGTTTCCGCTTCCTGCGGCAGGAATTGCCGCAGGACCGGGTCGTTCGGGTTGCCCTTTTCGATGCGGTCCAGCAGCGAACGCGGAATCAGCAGCGGATAACCAGAAGAGCCGGAAGGGCAGCGCGGCAAAACTTCCGGTTCCATTTCCAGTAATCGGAAAAGTTCGGAAACATCGGTAATACAATCGTTTAATTCGGCTTTCCAATCAGACATACATTTATTATACACCACTCATTTTTCACTACCCACTACCTGCTTACTATGGCATTAGTTAACACCAGCGATTTTCGGAAAGGACTGAAAGTTCAAATCGACGGCGACCCGTACATTATGTCGGAGTGCCAATTCGTCAAGCCGGGCAAAGGCAACGCCCTGTATAAGTGCAAATTGCGGAACCTGTCGAAAGGTACAACGCTTGACCGGACGTACAAGGGCGGCGATACGCTGGAAGCGGCGGACATCACCGAAATTGACGCTCAATACTCGTACAAAGACGGACAGCATTTCGTCTTTATGGACAACGAGTCCTACGAACAGTATGACTTGTCCGCTGAGTTGGTTGACGACGCGTGGAGGTACATCAAAGAAGGAATGGTGTGCAAAATTATGCTCTTCAACAATCAACCGATGGGTGTAACGCCGCCGAATCACGTTGTTCTGACGGTCGAATATACCGAACCGGCAGCGAAGGGCAACACGGCAACGAACGTGATGAAGCCGGCGAAATTGGAGACCGGCGCAGAATTTCCGGTTCCGCCGTTCATTAACATCGGCGAAAAAGTCAAGATTGACACCCGCACCGGCGAGTATATCGAACGGGTTAAAGAATAACGTTCGGCAGTAACCGGTTTCCAAAAAGAAACCGGTTGAAACACTTCTTTCTCTCAATGGGCGTGTTTCGGCATAATATGCAGCAACTTCTGGACGGTCGCCAAAAGTTGCTCGAACCGCACCGGTTGATTCAGCAGAGCATCCGCTTTAATCCAGTTGCGTTCCGACTGCGATTCCCGCGAAAAGACAATGTCCATCTCGTTAATCGCCCGGCTCAACAGGATAACCGGCACTGCCGGATAGTCCCGCTTGAAGTGATAACTTAACGTGAAACCGCCGTCAGCGTTTTCGAGCATTAAATCCGAAATTACGAGGTTAAACTTGCCTTTGGCGGCAAGTTCTTCCGCTTCGGCAGCGTTCTCCGCTTCGGTAACGGCGAAACCGTTCGCCGACAGCAGTTTGTTCAGGTCAGCCCTTGCATCAGCGTCCTTTTCGACGAGTAAAATTGTATGTTGTGCCATTGGGATAGGGATGGTTGTTGGTAGCAGGGATAATTAGGTAAGCACTTCCCGTTCGTGATAGAACGTGTGGAGCAATTCGTGGGCGCGGTGTCCGCACGGTTCACCGAGGTACTCTTTGTAAATCCGAATCACGTCCGGGTTACCGTGCGAAGTCCGCAACGATTCGTTATCGTCAATCGTGTACAACGCCCGTGTCCGCATCTTGATTTTGTCGAGGTCGGTACCGTAGGGCTGTCCGCCGCCGCCGACACAGCCGCCCGGACACGTCATCACTTCGATAAAGTGTAAGTCCTTTTTTTCGCCGGAATTGATAGCATCCAGCAGCCGTTTGGCATTGCCCAAACCATTGACGACCGCAACGCCGACGTTCACAACGCCGAAACCGGGTACGTCAATATCAAGGTGCGCCTCTTTGATGCCTTCCAAACCGCGGACGGCATCAACCCGCAAATTTTTCGTCGGCAAATCCTTGCCGGTGATGAAATAGTAAGCGGAACGAATTGCCGCTTCCATCACGCCGCCTGTTACGCCGAAGATTTTACCGGCGGTACTGCGGGTGCCGAACGGCGTGTCGGCGGGTTCCGGCTGCAATGCCGTAAAATCAAGGTTGAACGAACGAATCAGTTGAGCGTATTCCCGCGTGGTGAGAACAGCGTCGGTATCCTGATACCCTTCACGTCCCATTTCGGCTCTGCTCGCCTCAAACTTTTTGGCGGTGCAGGGCATAATCGCCACGCTGAAAATGTTCTTCGGGTCGATACCCTGTTTTTCAGCAAAGAACGTTTTCGTAACCGCGGCTTGCATTCCCATCGGGCTTTTGCACGATGACAGATTCGGAATGTTCTCCGGGTAGAATGTCTCGACATACTTAATCCAGCCCGGCGAGCAGGATGTGAACATCGGCAGGACGGCTTTTTCGCCTTTCAGGAATGCCGTAACCCGCTGTACAAGTTCGGTCGCCTCTTCCATAATCGTCAGGTCGGCACCGAAACTGGTATCGAAAACGTACCTGAAACCGACTGCACGACCGGCAGCGTGGAGCAAGCCGACGGTGTCAATGCCGATGGGCAGGTTGAACTCTTCGCCGAGCGAAACGGACACGGACGGGGCGTGCTGCAAAATCACGACTTTGTTCGGGTCGCGGAGAGCATCGACCACCCGGTCGATGTGGGATTTTCCGGTCAACGCACCGACGGGACAAGCCGTAACGCATTGTCCGCAGTTGACGCAACTGCTGATGTTTAACCCTTCGTTAAACGCCGTACCGACGGTTGTTTTGGAACCGCGGCAGATAAAGTCAATGCACGCCACGCCTTGGATTTCTTCGCAAACCCGGACGCATTTGCCGCACTTGATACATTTTTCGGGGTCGCGGACAATGGATTCGCCGGAATAATCACGGGCGAAAGTGTCCTTTGCTCCGACGTAGTGCCGATTGCGGATACCGAATTCTTCGGCAAGCGTTTGCAGTTGGCAGTGGTGGTTCCGTTCGCAGAACAGGCAGTCGTCGGGGTGGTCGGCGAGCAGCAGTTCGACAATCGTTTTTCGGGCGGCAACGGCGCGCTTGCTGTGCGTTTGGACTTTCAAACCGGCGGTAACGGGGAACGCACAGGCGGGAATGAGCGAACGCTGTCCTTCAATTTCAACGACGCACATCCGGCACGCACCGGTCGGCGAAAGCCCTTCGATGTAGCACAGCGTCGGAACGTGAATTCCAGCGCGTTTCAGGGTCTTGAGCAGGACTTCGCCGGGGATGGCATCGACGGCGCGCCCGTTAACTTCGATTGGGACGGTAGTGGTTGTCGTCATTACGTTTAGCCGCCGTTTCTGCGGCACAGATTTACAGTAGGGTTTATGGAATTTGCTGAATTATAAACGCAAAGCACAAATTGTCAAGAGAACGCCGGTTTTCTTCCGGTAGTCGGGGTGCAAAAAAATTTTCCCCCCTATTGACAATGCCGGTAACTATGCTACAATTGGAGTGCGTTTATTGGTGTCCTATTCTACCCTACTAGGTTAAGCA
>JAISJZ010000099.1 GCA_031261125.1 Planctomycetaceae bacterium
TGCTTAACAAGTTGGTACTTCGGCGGAGTTTATCCCGGAACAGCGTCGGCACAAACGCACGCTGCCGTTCAATGTCCTGACAAAAACTGTCGGGATAGAATTGGTCATTCCAAGTCAATAAAGCGGTACTGCCGGGAAGAACCCATTGCACTGACGGTTCTTTTTTTCCGGCGGGCTGTTCCGTCCCACCGTCCGGCGTTCCGCTGCGGAAACGCTTTACCCGTTCGGCAAGTTCAGGGTCATCCGTGTAAGATGCCAGCGCAATTTGCCGATATGCCGTTTGCCAATTCGCCGGTTCGTGAATTTCCAGAAACGTCAAGACCCGTTCGGCAACCGCGTATTGTTCCGTCTGAAACAACCGGTCGATATAATCCAGTTGTTCCTGCCGGTTTTTCTTCTGCAAAATTTGATTCGTCAATAGTGTTTCCCGCTTTACTGTTTGCCCCGCTTTTTCATACAGCATAAGAAGTTTATCTTCCTCCACCGCATTATGTTGAAGAGTGAAAACCGTTTCCTGTTTTGCCGCCGCTGCCGTCCAATCGTGCTGCTGTTCCAGCACCGTAACGAGTTGCCGCAGAACATCAGCATCATTTTTGTCCCTCTCAAATTGCTGTTCCAGTAATTTTCGGGCGGCAGTAAAATCGGCGTTCTTATCGTGAACGGCAGCAAGAAGTAATACAGATTCTTTTTGCTTGTCCGGCGATGCTGTCTGCTGTTTCAACTTTTGAATCAAAACGTCCTGCGTACCGGCACTGCGGTAATAACCGGCAAGCGTATAAAGAATTGCAAACTTTGCCGGAAGCGTATCCGCCCGGTCAAGCAGTTGCCAAGTCAGCGCAATCGCCTCGTTTTCCTTACCGGCATCAGCAAGAAGAGCAGCAAGTTGTTCCGCTGTTTGCCGGTTGTCCGGTTCAAGCGTTAATGCTTGCCGAAGTATTTCTATTCCCTCATCACGTTCACCGGCACTTAATAGAATTTCTGCACAGGAACGCCGTTGTTCGGCATTAGCGGCTGCCGTCAATAATTGCCGGGCGGTTTGAACTGCCTCATTCTTTTTACCGAGTTTCAGTTGTAATGCTGCTAGTTGTTTCAGATACTCATTTTTGCGTACCGCGTCCGTGTTGATTAACGTTTGATAAAGTGCTGCCGCTTTACTGTTGTCGCCGTTTTGAACGTAAATTTCCGCAGCGCAGCGCAACAGCGGCATCGGCAGTTCAGGAAACGTCAATGCCTTTTCGACGGAACATACCGCATCGGCAGTCCGCACTTCCGCCTGCTGCTGCATTGCCAAGTGCCAGTAATCCCGAAATGTTGCCGCGTCCGGTTCCTTTGCTATGTCCTCTTCTAACTGTTGTACGAATACCGACAATTTCTGTTCCGAGCGGAGAAGTTGTACTTCGTCCCGCAAGAATTTTTCAAACTGCACATCATTTTCTATTTGTTTGATTGTTTTACCGATTTGTACGGAGGCATCGTCAACGCTGCCGTATCGAATCAATACTTCGGCGTATTTCTGCTGTACGGTCCGGTCGTTCGGGGCGCGAGCGGCAGCATCCTTATAAACGTTCACCGCTTCATCAGTAAAATTCATTTCCGACAGAATTTGTCCGAGTGCCGTCAATTCTTCCGCCGTCCGCTGTTTTTCTTTCACAAAAGCAAGTAATGTTTCAAGGGCATTATCCGTTTTTCCTTGTATTTTATAGTATTGCGCCAATGATTCCCTGTACGGCAAATCATCAGGACGAAGTTTAACCGCCTTCAAATAAAATTCTTCCGCCTGTTCCGTCAGTTGTTCTCGGACAAACAAATCGGCAACGGTAATTTGAGCAACGGCATCGTCCGATTTCTTGTCCGCAATGCGCCGCCAAACTCTGACCGCTTCCACCGCGTCCTTATGCGAGTGTTTCAATACTAATTTTCCCCATTGCAGTAAAACATCGGTATTATCCGGCAAAAATTTATCGAGTTGCTGGTATTGTTCGATTGCCGCAGCATATTCCTGCTGCGCCGTCAAAACATCTGCCAACACGAACCGCAGCGGTACATCGGACGGATGTCTTTCCAATGCTTCCGTTAATACGCTTTCGGCTTCGCCGTTCTTTCCCTGTTCTTTTAAGACCGCCGCAAGTTCCCGTACCGTTCCCGTATCGTTCGGGTTTGCCGCAATCCGTTTCCGGTAAAAGTCCGTCAAGCCGTTGGTGTCCGCTTTTTGAATGAAAACCGCCTTAATTTTATTCAGTACCGCTGCTGCAAGTTGACTGTCCGGTTCAAGCGAGTTCAGCAGTGCTTTATAACGGTCCAATGCTGCATCGTGCTGTCCGTCCGTTTCCAATGTTTCGGCAACTTGAACGAGAATTTCCGTGTCGTCGGGAAAAAATTCTTCGAGTTGTTTCCAGACCGCCGCTGCTTTTTTCTGTTGTTTTAACCGCTGGTATGTTTCGGCAAGAAGCGACAAAACAGCACGCCGGTCAACACGCTGCGGTTTGCGTTTGACCGCCTCTTCGAGTACCGCCGCTGCTTCGGTTAGTTTATCCTGCGAAACAAGAATCTCTCCTTGATAAAACGGGGCAAGGGCATCGTTCGGATTCAGTTGTTTTGCTTTTTCAAAGGATTGAACCGCTTCGTCTTTCTTGCCGGTCTTTTGCTGTGCTAATCCTAACAGTAAAAATACTTTAGCATTTTGCGGTTCAACTTGTGCCGCTTCGGTACATTTTTTCAATAGTTCCTCTTCGGAATAACTCTGACAAATTCTGTCAAACGTGGTTCCTTTGCGCGGCGATTTGACGAGGATAGCCCAATAACGGTCGGCAGCGGCTGGCGGAGTTTGCGCAGAAGCCGGCGGAAGAAACAGCGAGTAAAGAATAATGAATAATAAGACGTAAAACATCGTGCCGTATGAAAGTAGTATATCTTTCATTCTATCGAAAGTACGCTTGATACGCAAGAACGGTTAGCCGAACAGAGTGAACGGGGCGGCATCGGCGATTCTCCGTTTGATAAATTGACCGATAAGCGAATCGTCCGGCGAATCAAACACAACAATCCGGTCGCACGCCGTTCGTCCCGAAAGTTGAACATTAGCGGCGGAACTCGTTCCACCCTTTCCGGTTTTACCGTCAACCAATATCTCAACTTCTTTACTGATGAACGTTTTGTTTAACTCTAAACCGATTTCGTCCTGAATTCTCAACAACTCGTTGTTGCGTTCCTTCTTAATTTCTTCCGGTACATTATCGGCATACAATTCCGCCGCCTTCGTACCGGGACGTTCGCTGTACTTGAAAATGAAACTGTTCTTGAATCGGGCAAATTTCACCAAGTCAACTGTCGCTTGAAATTCTTCGTCCGTTTCGCCGCAAAAGCCGACGATAAAATCACTGGTGATTGCTGCATCGGGAACCGTTGCGTAAATTTTTTCGACCAACTCTTTGTACTGCGGAACGGTGTATTGCCGCTTCATCCGTTTCAGTACACTATCCGAACCGCTTTGTGCCGGAACGTGCAGGTACGGTGCAACCTTCGGCAAGTCCCGAACCGCAAAGAGCAAATCGTCGTCGATACCGATGGGATAATTCGTAACAAATCGAATCCGCCGGATGCCGTTCACTTCGGATATTTGGTACAGTAAATCTGCTAATTTTACGGAACAAGTCCCGCCGTTAAGATACTTATACGAATTGACGGTTTGACCGAGCAGTGTGATTTCCAATACGCCTTCATCGGCAAGGATTTTTACCTCGTCTAAAATTTCTTTCGGCGGTCGGCTCTGTTCGGGACCGCGGACTTTCGGCACGATACAGTAGGTACAAAACTTGTCGCAGCCGAACATAATACGCACCATTGCTTGGAATTTGTTTTTTCGGCTGCCGGCATCACGAAGAGGGTCGTACTGTTGAAAACTATCCGCAACGTCGCTGTGCCGGTGTTCCAGACGGGTTAAACTCACTTGAAGTAAGTTGGCAGCCGGCAGCCGGCAGCCGGCCGTATTGGTTTGTAAAAAATCACAGATAATACCCGGCAGTTTATCGAGTTGACCGGGACCGAGAACTAAATCAACGAACGGGGCGCGTTGAAAAATCAACTTTTGGTCTTTCTGCGCCATACAGCCGAGAACGCCGATGATACCGTTCGGGTGCAGTTCTTTCCAATGTTTCAAGCGTCCTAATGCACTGTAAACTTTATCTTCGGCATGCTGCCGGACGGAACAAGTGTTGAACAGAATGATGTCCGCATCTTTCTTATCTGTTGTCCGTTCAAAACCGCACCGCCGCAAACCGGCGACTGCTTGTTCGCTGTCGAGAACGTTCATCTGACAGCCGACTGTTTCGATGTAAAACTTTGGCATAGACCTACTCAATTTCGTACCAAATCGTTTTATATTCCGGTTTTAGTTCAATGGACCATCCTTCATCCGTTTTTTCGATGGGAATTTCTTTTTTGCGGTTACCGGATTCATCCAAGACCCAGAATTTTTTGAAGGGCATATATCCTTTTCCTTTAATTGTTGCCGGGATTCCTTCGCAGCGTACCGGTTCTTTTCCCCAACGGTTGCCGACCGTAACTTTATCGCCGTCGAGTTGCTCTATTTTCATATTGGTATTAAGCATTTCCCCGGTCGCCGTCAGCAGCAGACGACCTCTTTCCGCTTCTACCCACGAAACGGTCGCCCAGCCGAGGTTTGTTTTACCGAATTGAATCGTCGTTCCGCTGGAAAACGGGTATTCTTTGCCTTCGTCAACGAATCCTGTGAATAGGGCTGCTCCGTAAAGTTGGATAGAGGTAAAGCCGCGGTCTTTGGTTTCAAGGTTGTATAAGAATCTTTCAATTCGCTCCTCGGAAATATTATTAAACGTTTTCTGTCCTGCCGGAATTTCTTTTGTCTTCGGCAGTTCTTTGACGCTGCCGGTTATATCCACGGCAATCGGATTCAGCAAAGCGTTACGGAAATCCAAACCGAGACCCCGCCAACCAAGATTGTACTGATTCAAATCTTTCCTGAAAATTTCCCGCTCCTTTTTCAGAGTCAATGGTGCAACAAGCGGTTCAAGAGGACTCTTGAATCCTTCCCGGAAAGAGACCGCACAAGCAATCATATGAGCCATTTGAACGGTATTACCTGCGGTATCGAAGAAACTTGTCGCCCGGTGCGGTTCCGCGTTATCCGAATGAGAATAGGCAAACGGAAAAATTGCATCCCAATTCTGAAACGCTCCGAACGTTGCTAATAACGGCAGTCCTTCAGCAGCATATTGATTCGGATAAGGGTGATTGTATTCGCTGACGGTGAACGGTTTACCGAAAACCCGTTTCGATGCTAAACTCGGTAAAATCTGATTGTCAAGATGGTTCACCAACGCCCGGTTATGCAAATACCAGTTATTGCCGTCCCAAGGGCGACCGGGAAACGACGGGTGATTCCAATAAGCGTGAATATCACAATAATCCATTCGGGACTGATTATGCGTAAAACCGTATTCCAGTTGCGTTCCGCTTACCGGCTGTTTGACTTTAATATCATTTTTCAGGTAATCGACCATTTCATTCCAGTATCTTCCTTCAATCTCGAAGAGAAAATCGCAGAAATCGTCAACCGTCTCTTTCGTGTTATTGCCCACCTCTTTTTTCCAAATCACAGGGATATTTCCTTCGGCAAGCGATGTTCCTTCGGGCAGTCCGATATTGCCGCCCGGTTTCAATGATACGGATTCAAATTCATACACGGTGCCGGCACTGAAACCGCCGAAGGAAACCCGCGGTTCATCGTCATCGGCGTTTGGCGTGAACGTGTAAGTGAACGTCTGCCAATCAGCCGTCAAATTTGACCGCGTACTGAAACCAAGATTGCCCCACGGGTCGTGATTCATATTCAAACCGGTATCAACCGGTGCTTTCTTGTCCGCTTTCATTCGGAACGTCAGCGTGTAAGGTTGCTCTTTCTTTACGCTGAACCCGGAAAGAATCAGTTGCGGATGCCAACTCACACTGCCCTTCTTTTGGACATCAAGTTGCAAAATACCGTCTTTATTCGTAAAAATGGACTTTGCTTCTTTATCGGTTTCTAATTGCCAGCCGTCGCCGTTCGGCGAAAATGTTTTAGAAAATTTTGTACCGGGAGCAGCACCGTGTCTCAGCATTTCGGTTCCGAGCGGTTCGTTTTTCGCCTTCCACGCCGTTTTCAGGGCATCATCGGTTTTGTATTTCGCTTTCAAAAAATTGTTCCATTGTTTCCGCAAATTGGCAAGGAACGGGTCTTGAATGACATCAAGTCCGCCCCAGCCGCCCCACATACAAACAACGGAATTTTCGTTGTTGATTTCAATCATCGCCACTGCCGGTTCGTCTTTGTACGCATTACCCGTGTAAGGATTAATGTGTTCGAGCAAGTCCTTCGCATACTTCTTGTTTGCCTCAATGAACGGACGGTAATAGTTGTCAATTCCCTTATCGTGAGAAGGACGGTTCTCGTTTTTCGGAAAGCCGTCGCGTTCATCCAGCGAACGGGAAACGTGCAGATTGATGTTGACATAGATTCCCCGTTTTTTCAGGGCAGCAATATAATAATCAAGTTTATCGAGTTGCTCCTTGTCGAATTCCATTTGGGTTCGGTCAACGTTTTTACCCCAGATGTCCCGCATATCCATATGATGCAGCCGGACGCAGTTGATTCCGAACCGCGCCATCCGGTCTGCCATTCTATCGGCTTGTTCGTGATTGAGAAAGTTTGCTCCGAAGCAGGTGTTTGTTCCCCAAAACTTGATACGTCCGGCATCGGTCGCGAAATATCCGTCTTGGATACGGACGAAGCTGTGTTTTCCGGCAGGAGCATCATTTTTGTACGAAATGTTCGTTACGTTTTGCGGCGCATCGAACGAAATGACAAACGGAAACAGTTCGTTTGCCGTTGCGGTACAGCACAGGGCGGTAAACAGTACAAGAGAGAGTAATGGTTTCATTGGAAGAGCGGCGGAAAAGGAATAAAACCGTATAACGGTTCCCATTTTAACCGCCGGTTCATTGAACGTCAACGGTAAAGCCGCTTCACCGCTTCAGCGTATGCGGTGTAAATCAATGACGTACTGACCGCACCGGCATCGAGATGTCCCTTACTGCGTTCGCCGAGGTTTCTCGCCCTCCCCTGCTTGGCGGCTAAATCACGCGTGGACTCGGCACCGTCTTTCGCTGCCGCTGCCGCCTCTGCAAACATCTGCGGAAGCGTTGTGCCGGCGGTTCCTTTCAGTTTGCCCATCGCTTCGACTGCCGGTATCAGTGCATCGAGCAGCGTTTTATCGCCGGTTTTTGCCTGTGTCATCGTTCGTACATTCACTAAACCCGCCGCAAATGCTTCTGTTGTTTGGTCGGCATCTAATTCTTCGCTCTCGATTGCCTCGCCCAAGCCGGTAAAAAACAATCCGTTCAGCGCACTGGTTGAACCGCTGGTACTGCCCATTACATCGAAACCAACGGTTTGCAGAACTTCCGAAAACGTACCGGACTTCTTAATACTTTCCGCTGCCGTTCTGATTGCGGCGGTGATTGCTGTGCCGTGGTCGCCGTCGCCGATTGCTGCATCGAGTTGATTGAGCATTGCGGCGTTCGCCTCAATCGCCGCTGCCGCTGCTGCCAACATCTTTTCAAACAAAGATTTTGTGAAAAACATTTTGATAATGAATAAAAAATAATGTTAAAATATCACCTTGCGGAATGTATGTTTGAAAACTTAAAGTTGACACACCTCCACCCCCATTTTCATTCTACAATGAACGCCGTATTACGTCAACGCGGTTAAACTGCTCTGTTGCTTATCAATGGGACAAACGGTACAATGGGCGGCAGAATACCGTCGCAAGCGGCGGGACTGACCATTGAGGTACGCTGTTGCCTGATTACGAATATACTGCCAAGAACAGAGTTGGTGAAAATATCACCGGCAAATTAACTGCCGATACGAAACGGGAAGCATTTGAAGCCCTGCACCGGCTTTCGCTGTTTCCCGTCCGCGTGGAGGATATGCAGCGGGGACAAATCCGCATCAAACTTTTCACCGGCAAGGTTTCCGATACGCTTATCGCCTCAACGCTTGAACAATTCGCCGACTTGCTGGAAAACGGTGTTTCCGTTCTGGACGCGTTTCAAGTGCTAATCAAACAGACAACGAATCCGGTACTGAAAGACGTTCTGACCGACTTGCACGACCGGGTTGCGGACGGACAATCCATTGACACCGCATTTGCCGCCCATTCTAACATCTTTAACGATTTAACAATTAGCATTATTCGGGCAGGAACCGAAGGGGCGTTTCTCGAAGATTCGTTGCGGCGGACGGCAAAATTTTTGGAACAACAGGCGGAAATGAAAGGCAAAATTGTCGGGGCAATGATTTATCCGGCGGTACTGTTCGTTGTCGGTGTGTCGATTGCGATTGTGTTGCTCTTGTTTTTCGTTCCGCAATTTACGCCGTTTTTTGAGCAAACACTGGCAAACGGCGGTGAATTGCCGTTCACGACGCGTTCGCTGTTGTGGATGCGGGAAACTCTGGTTCATTACGGTTTGTACGTTGTCGGCGTACTGGTTTTCCTTCTTATTTGGATTCAAGGACAGTTGGCAACGCAGTGGGGCAAACGGTTGACGGACAGATTGAAATTGAAAATCCCGCTAGTCGGGGCGGTGTTACTGAACACTGCCGTGTCCCGGTTCTGTCGGGTTCTTGGAACGCTTTTGGAAAACGGTGTTCCAATTTTACGGGCGTTGGAAATCAGCAGTACCTCAACGGGAAATTCGGTGCTTGCCGATGCCGTGAGACGCAGTGCGGAGAACGTATCGAGCGGTGATTCGTTGTCGAAACCGCTGGCAGACACCGGCATTATTCCGCCGCAAGTGATGGCGATGATTTCCGTGGCGGAGGAGTCGAATACTCTGGAAACGGTGCTGGTCAATGCGGCGAACACGATTGAGCGGAACAATGCCCGAAAACTTGACACGATGATTCGGCTGATTGAACCGTTTATGCTGCTTCTAATGGCTGGAATGGTGTTTTACATTATCGTTTCAATGCTTCTGCCGATATTCAATATGAGTAGTGCGATACAATAGCCGAAACTGCTCTTGTATCTTTTCCTTGCATTAAGTAATATCGGAGTATGTTCAAGCCGTTGCCGTTTTTTGCCCCTTTGTTTTTAATAATGCTCACCGGTTGTCTTTGCGACCCGGAGTATTGCCGGATGCCGGACTTACTGCACCCCGGTCATATCAGCAAACAGCAGGAACAGATGCGGCAGTTCGACCCGTTTACCCGTTCCGACATTGCTCCGGCGATTAACGGCGACCGTCCCAACGGCTGTTTGCAAACAAAACCGGCGGCGCAGCAACTCGGCGAAATGAAAAAGTAATGCGCCTTAAACTCTTTGCCTGTGAAATTCTGTTTCGGGAACTCTGTTCGCTCGCTGCCGTATCGCTGCACCGCATTGATTTGGAGTTTCTGCCGAAAGGGCTGCACGACATCGGTAAAGAAAAAATGTCGAACCAACTGACCGAAGCATTGGCGGCTGTCAACGAATCGGACTACGATGCCGTTCTCCTCGGTTATGCCCTGTGCAGTGGCGGTATTACCGGATTGAAAGCACGCACTATTCCGCTCGTTGTTCCCCGCGCTCACGACTGCATCACTCTTTTTCTCGGTTCCCGGTACCGCTACCGCGATTATTTTTTTGCTAACAGCGGTACGTATTTTAAGACGACGGGCTGGCTCGAACGTTCCGGCGATTCGCTTTCGCAACTCGGCGAATGGAACACCGGTACATCCGGTATTCCATCGCAAATGGGAATGAATATGTCCAAACAGGAACTCGCCAAACGCTACGGACAAGACAACGGCGAATATCTGTACGAGCAACTGACGAAGATGAAGCATTACTCCAAGTTAGCGTTCATCGAAACAGGGGTGGAACCGAATGATTCGTTTGAACAACAGACGCAGGAACTTGCCGAACAGAAAAACTGGCAGTACGAAAAACTGCAAGGGGATTTAACACTGCTGCGGAAACTTGTGAACGGTAACTGGGATGATGATTTTCTCGTTGTTCTGCCGGGACAGCGGATTGATTTCTCGTATGATGATGACATTATCAACGCACTCTGATTGACGGTACCGAATTCCATCGTCTATTGCATTACAGGCAATAACAATTTATAATTTCCCCTGTTTACACTAAACTCTTACCCTTTTTCAAATGCAACTTTTTGAAGGACGCGTTTGTCCGCCGCCGAAGGGCTACATCGTTGTTGCCGTCGCCCGGTTCAATAAAACGATTACCCAACGGCTGCTCGACGGCTGCTTGTCCAAACTGCGGCAGCACGGTGTCCGCGAAAATGATATTAAAGTCGTTTGGGTTCCCGGTGCATACGAAATCCCTTACATCGCTAACTACTTCGCAAAAGACCCTGAATGTTTGGCGGCGATTTGCCTCGGCGCAGTAATCAAAGGGGAAACATCGCACGACGAACACATCAATCGGTTCGTCAGTACGGCAATCGGCGAAGCGGCGGCGAAGTACGGGACACCGGTGATTTTCGGCATTTTGACGTGCGATACCGTCGAACAAGCCGAAGCACGCAGCGGCATCATCGAGTCGGCAAAGGATAAGAGCATCAATCCGGCACCGGGCAATAAAGGAGCGGAATCTGCTGAGGCCGCATTGGAAATGATTGACCTGCACACAGAACTGCCGGAAATTCAATTTCTGCCGCCGGACTTGCTCAAAAATTTACCGCCGCTGGCGACGATGCTGTCGAAAGCAATCAACAGCGGAGATGTTCAGATTCACGCCTTTGCCGAAGAAATTGATGAAGACGATGACGATGGTGATTTCGGGTTCGACCCCGAAGACATTCCGTTCCTGCCGCGGCAGCGCAAAACGGTGAAGAAGGCGAAAAAGAAAACACCAAAAAAAGAAAAGGAATGAGACAGAAAACACCGCCGATGGAGCGGCGGTTAAACGGAGAACGAATTGTAGAACTCTAAAAAACGGTTCTGTTCGACAGCGTGTCTTGCCCGTTGTACCAAGCACTGATAATAGGTGATGTTGTGAACCGTCAGCAATATTGGACCGAGCATTTCTTCGGCGATAAACAGGTGCCGCAGATACGCCCGGCTCCGCTTGCACGCCGGACACGGACAATGCTCTTCCAGCGGGCGGTCGTCCCGCTTGTATTTTTCGTTCCGAAGCCGCAGCGGTCCTGCATCGGTGAACGCTTGGGCATTGCGTCCGTTGCGCGTCGGCATCACGCAGTCGAACATATCGACACCGCGCAAAATGCCGTTCAAAATATCAATCGGTTTGCCTACGCCCATCAGATAGCGAGGCCTGTCTTCCGGCAAATGCGGCAGCGTGTAATCCAGTGCATCGTACATTTCTTGCGGTGTTTCGCCGACACTTAATCCGCCGACGGCATAGCCGTCGAAACCGATGTCCGTCAGCATCTTGGCACACCGCTTCCGCAAGTCAGGCTCCAAACCGCCTTGTACGATAGAAAACAGCAAGTTCGCCGTCGGGGGGGCTTGCTTCTCGGCAGACCGCTTGCACCGTTCTGCCCAGCGAACGGTGCGTTGCATTGCATCTTCAATGTTTTTCCGCTCGTTCGGCAATCCGATGACGTGGTCGAGAACCATCATAATATCACTGCCGAGGGCTTGCTGAATCTCTATCGAACGTTCCGGCGTTAAATCAATTTTGGAACCGTCGATATGCGACCGGAACACCGCCCCGTATTCATCAATTTTCATAATTTTTGCCAGCGAAAACACCTGAAAACCGCCGCTGTCGGTCAAAATCGGTTTTTGCCAGCCGCAGAAGTTGTGCAGTCCGCCGAGGTCTTTAACGACATCTTCGCCGGGGCGCAACGAAAGATGGTAGGTGTTGCCGAGAATGATTTCGCTGCCGGTATTTTCAAGGAGGGACAATTCAACACCTTTGACGGTACCGAGGGTTCCGACGGGCATAAAGCACGGCGTTTGAACAGTGCCGTGCGGCAGCGTGAGTTGTCCGCGGCGGGCGGAACAATGAGTGTCCTTGTGAAAGAGAGTAAACACCATACTGACGATTATGGTTCATATTGTTCGGCAAGTCAACCGTTTGCGGACATTCTGAAACGCAGATTTTTTTGAAAAAAAACGGCTAAAACAAGTTGCCGTTCGGCGAAAAATGTGATAGAATGCGGCCTTTACGGAATCAACTGACTGCTGCCTGCTTTATGTCTGATAATACAACGAATACAACCTGTGCGTGCCGAAGAAGTTTTTTGAAGACCGCCGTTGCCACCGGTATCGGTGTTGCCGCTGTCGGGACGCCGATTTGCGCCGGTACGCGGGTCGTTCTCTTTTCTGCAATGCAGGAAGGACGCGCCGGAAAATTCTACCCGCTCGCTGCCGCTGATTCGCTGACGGACAAACCGCAGAAGTTCTCGATTGTCGATGACAAACAGGATGCGTGGACAACACTGCCGAATCAGAAAATCGGTTCGCTGTACCTGCGCAAGAGCGGAGAGCAAATCGTTGCCGTTCATTCGCTTTGTCCGCACGCCGGATGTATGATTCAAGCCGGTGTCAAGAAAAACCCGCAGACCGGCAGCGAAGAAGAAATCTTCTATTGTCCGTGTCACAGCGCACATTTTGACCTGAACGGCAAACGGCTTGACACCGTTTCGCCCCGCGACCTCGATGCACTGGAAACAAAAGTCGAAAACGGCAAAGTTCTTGTTAAATTTGAGAACTTCGCGTTTGGAATTGCCGAAAAACGGAATGGATAAGAGTGCGTTTTAAGGATAACTCACCTTTTTACGGACCGGTTATCATCCAGCAGAATGGCAATCCACTTTGTTTCAGGAAACGCTTGCAGAACGATTTTAATCATCACGGTAAGCGGGGCGGCAAGAAACAGTCCGATGGGACCGAGAATCCAGCCCCAAAACACCAGTGTCAGCAGTATGACAACCGTTGAAAGTCCGAGACCGTGTCCTAAAAAACGCGGCTCGAAACCATAGGCAATCGTACATTCAATCGCCACTAAACACATCGCGTAAAGGAACAAACCGGGCAAGTCGTAGTTGACGAAAATCAGAACGCCCGGAATAACCGCCGCCAGTGTTCCGCCGATGTTCGGAATGTAATACAAAAAAAACGCCATTATTCCCCAGAAAAACCACGCCGGAATGCCGAAGAGCCAATACACAAACATTGCCGCACCGCCGGACGCAACATTAACGATGGACTTCAAAACCAAGTAATGCCGGACATCTTGGGCAATTTGATGAAAATGACTGTTGTTTATTGCTCCGTTTTTGCCGAATGCCTTGTTCACTTTCAGAGAAAACTGCGACGCTTCAAGCAGAAAAAAAATAGAAAATATCAACACAAGGAAACCGCCCTCGATGAGGTGCCGCAGTTGCAGGAACAAGTTTGTAACCCAAACAATGACGCTCTGCCGGTCAAGAGCAATGAGCGATTGTTTCTTCTCGTCGCTGACATCGCGTACCCACTGCTCGACTTGTTCCGGCGTTTGAATCGGCAATTCCGCTTCGTTCAGCGTTGAATGAAGCGGCAGTCCCAGTACAGTAGCAGGTTTGTCTTCGTCTTCGGTTTCATCTTTTTTATCCTTTTCCCCTTTTTCGTCTTCCGGTATTTCCGCAGCAGTTTTAGCAGCGGTTTCAACGCTGTCTGATTTTGCCGGCGGCGATTCTTCTTTCACCGGCTCTTGAACCGGCGGACTCGGTTTGTTTTCCGGCATCGGCGGCTGCTTGGGGTCGGACTCAACGCTTGCAATACCGGACGAATCGGCTGGCGTAAGTGTTTTCGATTCCGGCTTCCCCAATTCAAAACCGAATTTTTCAAATAGTTTTTCAACAGAAGACAGTTTCTCCGAAAATCTGTCCTTATAAGCGGGTATCTTGCCGATGAACTCGTTAAGCGAAGTGCTGACAAAATAGGTCAAGGTAAGGAACAAAACAATCGTTCCGCCGATGACAATAAGGTACGGCAGTAACACGGAACCGATATACCGTTGAAGAAACCGCAGCGGAATTAACAGGACAATCGCAATGAACAATGCCAGCAGAATCGGTCCTAACAGTCCGCTGGCTGTTTTAACACCGGCAAGGATAATGACAAGCGACGCGGCGATTGTCAAAGAACGGGCTACCCGCGGCGGGTTGTGCGCAGCAGGAGTTGTCTGTGTTTTTGGAAATTCTATATTGTCCATTGAGGGCTATTGAGTTGAAAAATCAGTGCTGTCCGGTAAAAAAATCATTAAATACCGGAATCTTTTCCGCCTGTTCCGGCTCCAATTCGCCTGACTTTTTAATAACGGCGGCAATCCGGTCAAAGTCCGCTTGTTTTAGTTGTCCCCAGTCAGCCGAGTCAACGTGTAAATCAGAGCGGATTGTCCGCAGCATCCAGCGTTGATGAGAAACATTCGTAATCACATCGGCTTTGCGGACATACTTCATCACAACCGCCAGCGTTTCCATTTCGTTTTCCGGTGCTGCGGCAAACGACCAGCCGTCGCGTACTGCCTGAATGACCCCTTTGCAAAGTTTCGAGTCGCTCTTCCAAAGTTCGGCTTTGCAGTAGATTCCGTCGCCGGGAAAATCCAAACCGTAATCGCTCAACCGGAATGTCCGTAATTCCGTTTCGGGAATTCCCCGCTCCAAAAGGGTATGATATTCGTTAAAATACAGCGCGGACGCAACCGGCACGGCACCGTAAATGAACGGCTGCATACTGTCGTTCTGCGGCACCGGTACGGGTTTTATGTTCTGCGTTTTGAAGAACGTCCGCATCATAAAGCCGAGGTCGCCGCGCCAAACCTGAACCTGTTTGCCGTCAAGGTCGGACGGTTTTTTGATACCGCTGTTTGTTCTTGTCACCAGCATCAGCGGCGTATTCTGAAACACCTGCATCAGACAAACGTTCTTTTCTTTCCCCTGAATACAGCGGTGCAGCAGAGCATCCGGCAGCCACGCCAAGCAGAAATCCTCCGTATCGCCGTGCAGTTTGTCCAACGGACTTTCTGTAACTTGCGACCAAGACACTTCAATTTTTCGGTTCGGAATGTATTTTGCAAAGAACCCTTTTTGTTCCGCGACAAGAATACCGGCAAACTGCGACTGCGGCAGCCATCCAATTTGAAGGCGTACCGTGTTCTCCTGTGCGGCAACAAACACACCGGACAGAAAAAGAGCCGCAAGAACAACGAAACGGAACATTTTTTAACGGATGATGAATGAGGATAATTGATAATGAACAATAGGTACTCACGCTGCCCTCTTTGTTCATTATCAATTATCAATTACCAATTATCAATTCTTACAGCGTTCCGGCATCGAATTCATCGAGAATCTTTTTGTACTTGGCGTAATCATAACCGCCTTCTTCGACGGAAACCCAGCCGTTGTATCCGATGTCCGTCAATGTTTTTCGGACGACTTTCCAGTCAATCGCGGACTCGTCGATTTTGCACCAACTTCCGGGACCGCCGCCGAGTTTGCCTTTCGGTTCAGGAACTTTGAAGCCCTTGATGTGCAGTTTGAAAATGACCCCGCTGCCCAATGCTTTGAGCCACTCCTGCGGCGCAGCGTACATCGTATGATTGCCCAAATCGAAATACGCCCCGCCCCGCGGCGATTGAGAATGAGCGTATTTGCACAGTGCCGCATAGTAATTCGGTTCCGACCAGAGGTTATTCCAAACGTTTTCGATACCGAGATTCACTTTCAACTCTTCAGCAACCGGCAGAAGTTGAGCAAGGGCTTTCTTGACGGCTTCGGTTGCCGTGTTCTGTGCCGCAATGTAATCCGTGTAAGCGGAATTATCGCCGGAAACGACTTTATTCACTTTCAGTGTTTCCGGGTCATAGTCAATGTCGAACTCCCACGCCGCAGGCATCACCAGTCCTTGGTCGGGCTTGCCCTTCTGCGAATTCGGAAATCCTCCGACCTTGCACGGAACCCAAAGCACGGTATCCGCCCCATAAGCCGCCGCCGCTTTCAATGCCGTTTTGACGGATTCAACGTCAGCATCGAAATTTGCGGCATCGTTAATGTTCGTCCATCCCCGCATTACGCTGTGAAGTTTCAAACCGTACTTCTCGGCAAGTTTGCGCCCGTTCTGTGCTTCTTCCGCTGTTGCGTTCCACTTGGTCAGTTCTGCGCCGTCGTATCCGGCATCTTTCAGTTTTTCGCAGTTTTTCTCATCGGGAAAACCAATGATTTGCGCTTTGAGCAGTTTCGTTTTCTCTTGTCCGAAAACGAAGCGGGACTGTGCTGAGGTTAACGCAACTGCCGCAGCAGTTGTACAAAGGAAAGAACGGCGGGTAAATTTCATCGGAGAAAAAAATTAAGGGATAGTAGCAATAGACAAAAACAGGTGCCGGTAAGCGAATCTGTCGATAGTCAAATATAATCATTAAGCAATTCTTTGCTCGGTCGCGGAATCACTAATTCACAGACGAGCAGCCCCCGCTGGCGCACGGTATCGGCGGCAACCTGCACCGCCGCAGTTACATCCGATACGCTGCCGGTCATCATCAGCAGTCCTTTGCCTCCTAACGCCATCGCAATATGCAGCCGGAATAACGTTACGTTTGCCGCTTTTCCGGCATAATCGGCGGCAAGCAATGCACTCACACCGCTGAATGTTTCAATAATACCAAGAGCATCTATGTTCTCCGGCGGTACAACAACACTCTGCGTCATCGCCGGAAACACACCCTCAAACACATTTGCAACCGTCAAATGGTCTATGATTGCCGAATCGCCGGTCTTCAAACCGGTCTCGATTGCCGCTTCGACATCGCTCACGCTGCCGGTGAAGACGATAAGGTACTTTCCGCTGCAAATCGTTCGGGCAATAAGGATTTCGATGGACGCTGCTTTGAGCATTTCGTCCTGCACCTTATAACCGATTCCGACGCTGGATAATTCAACGGCTCCGATGGATTGTCCCATAGTATTACTTTTCTAATAATTCTCTTGCTGTTCTTGCATCGGTAACGAGGTTCGTCCACAACCGCAGGCTTTCGTTAGCAATCAACGGACGCAATGCCTTCTTCTTCGTTTCGCCGCATTCGCCGCACGGACCGGCAACAAGGACAACGTACTTTCCGTTTGGTTCCTTCGCAATTCTAACAAGTTCCTCCAATTCAAACAAGGTTACCGCACGCACCGGACAAACATCCGGCAGCGGTCCCTTGGCGGAATACGGACGAAACTGCACATCGCCGACCCAGCCGGCTTTATACATTTTTTCCAGCGCATCCGCTTGAATGAATCCCTGTTCAATCAGATAGTTAAGGTACTGCGCCAGCAAACCGTGTTCGTGATGCGAATCGGCAAGCGATGTAACGATAATGTCAATGTCGTCCTTCCGTTCAAAGGACGCACGGACACCCGGATTACGCTTCAAATCTTCGTAATCATTGCTGGCAACCACCGTGGACGAATACAGTGCAACGAATTTTACGTTTGTTACTGCCGGGTCAAAGTAAGTGAAGTGAGCCGTCGGTGCCTTGTTCGGGTCATCCGGTAAAAAACCGCCGGAAGAAATGGCGTGCAGAACGAGTTGCGGCATATCTTCACCGGACAGAATTTTCCAAGCGAGACGTTTTGCAACGAGCATCGTCGCGTAGCCCGCCCCCATTCCGAGATGCACGGCTTGTTTCGCCGGTTCGTTCGGATACTTCGCCTTTTTCTCCTTCCAAACCTTGTCAATCAGTTCGATAATCTGGTCTGCGGCAATCGACGTAACGTGCTGCGCTGCGGATTCCCCGCGGACATTTACAACGGTAATGCTGCCGGGATGCTCCTGCAAGTCGTAATGCTTAACGAGGTTCGCCGTAAGATTTTTCTCCGTCGGGGCTTGCAAATGCAGAAATCCCCGCTGGCACGCTTCCCAGAACAGCGGATAAATCTTTTCCCGTGTAATGTCGGGGCGGTTGCGTTCATTCTGAACCCATTCCGCAACCGCAGCGGCAGCCCCCTTTGATTTGGTTTCACCTTCCGGGACTTGTACCGAAGACACTCCCAACTGCATAAAATAGCGGTCGCAGATTGCAAAAACGAGTTCATCGGATTCCTGTGATGCGTGCCAACGGGCGTGCATTTTGTTTTTCT
>JAISJZ010000174.1 GCA_031261125.1 Planctomycetaceae bacterium
TTTGATTTTGCTAGCGGAGTGTTTGCCTTTGGAGACAATGTCGTTAAGGTCTTGTCGTTCGGCGGCGGTCAGCGTTACTTTGTAAATCTTGTTCATTGCGGATTCCTTGCTCGTAAAAAAATTGGAATGACGAAGTAAAACGATTTCACGAAATCCGGTCAAGTGAAATTCATAACATTAAACTTGAAGAGGTACTACTTGCTACATTCCGAAGATTTTGCTACTTTTTTCAAAAGGAGAATGCTATGCTTAGGCAGCAAAGTCCTCGTATCGGGACTTGACAACCCGTGGTCGCTGCTCTGGGGACCCGATAGTTACCTTTGGCTTACCGAACGTACCGGCAAGTCAATTAAACGGATCAATCCGAAGACCGATGAAGTTTATACAGCCGGAACGATTGACGAAGTGTTCACAGACGTGAGCGTTCACAAAGGGCTGCTCGGCTTAGCATTATCGCCGAAATTCGGTCAGGGTGATGATACTCTGTACGTTTACTACACTTACAAGGACGGCGAGACGCTTTACGGCAAAATTGTTAAATTCAATTATGCGAAAGACAAAATTACCGGCGGTACAATCGTCATTGACAAGTTTCCGGCGGGTAATGACCACAATGCCGAGCGGCTCGTGTTCAGCACTGACGGTAGACAGATTTTCATCGCAACGGACAAAGCCGGCAACGGTCGCGATTTGCAGGGACTACCGACAAACGAGATGAAGAATCCCGGTGCAATTTTGATGTTCACCTATAGGGAGCCGTAAATCATTATTCACGAGCGGGAAACTGTCTTGAAAAACAACACCGCCCGCTCTTTATGCAAATTTTGTCCACCGGTAAAAACGGGATTCGCAGAATCCCGCTTGTTATTTTTTTAATCCAGCGAACCTTGAAGCAACGCTCCGTCCATTAGCACCGCGGCAACTTTCTGATTTCTCAATGCGTCAACATATTTCAGCAGCAAATTCATCATGCTTTGACGCTGCTCATACAATTCCAGATAAGATATTCCGCCTTTTGCATACGCATCTTCTACCATTTTTAATGTCTGAAAAGAGTCCGGCAGAACATCCTGTTCATACAGCACTATTAACTCTTTCGCATTATCGTAATCCCTGCAAATTGCCGCCAACTGATTTTGCAGTCCCATTTCAATACGCTCCGCATCCCGGTGCGCTGCTGCAATCTGCGCTTGCGCCTTCCGTATGTTGCCCTGATTGCGGTCATATATTTTCAGCGGCAGCGATACACTCGCAAGCGGAACTGTTTTTTCGCCGATGATATCCCGCGCCAACGAAAACGTCCCTGATACATCGGGAGTCCGCTCCGCTAGTTGCCGGGAAAGATTTGCCCGCGACTGCGCAACCTTGCTCTGTGCGACCGAAATCTGCGGACTCGTATGACGGAACGTTTCCCAAACGGATGCCCAATTCGTATCGCGCCCGTCCAATGAAAGCGAACCCTGAACCATCTGATTCGGCTGTAAATCAACGCCGAGAAGCGATGATACCTTCGTTCTGGACGCATCAATGTTGCGGCGGGTGATTATCAACGCCAGTTCTGATTCTTTAATTGATGTCTTGAATTTCAATACGTCAATCGGACGCGATTTTCCCTGCTTTTCTAGTTCCAGCGCGGCACGCAGTAAATTCTGACCGAGATGATGACAGAATGTTTCACTGATATAATAAATCTGGTCGTGCAGCATTTCGGCGTGGGCAATCTGTAAATCGTTATGAACCCGCGCCTTTTCCATTTCATATTGTTTTCCGGCAATTACCGTATCATAAGATGCGACAGTCCGGTCGAGTTGTTTTTTACCGGCGGTCACGAAGGGCTGCGAAACGGCAAAACCCTGCTTGCCGGCAGTTCCGTTGACTCCCAGATTATCACCTGTCCACGAAACGGTCGGGTTCGGATACAGACCGGATTGTATTTGTCCGCCGCGTGCCGCTGCCAGCAAATTCGCTTTCTGTTTGATCGACGGATTATTTTCCGATGCAATTTCCCAGAGTTGCTCAAAGGTCAACCCCTCGTGCGTAGTTCCGATTTCGCGGAACGTATTTTCTGCGAATTTTCCTTTTCTGAGTTCATCAATGACCTCGTCAATAAATTTCTGTTCAGGAATAACCCGTTTTGGGGCAAGCACCGGAGGATTTGTAACAAGATTTTGTGATGCCGGATTTTGCGCAAAAACGGCAGCGGCAGGTAAAATCAACAGTATAACGCAGAGAAATGTTTTCATACAATTATCCGGCTGCAAACGATTAGACCTTTTCTCTAACCTTAAAACAGGTAAAATAAAGTGTTTGGGAAGTTACAAGTTTTCTGTTTTACTTTGTGAATTTAAGGGTACCCCAAATTTTCAGTAACCGCCGAAAGGGGTTAGAGAAAAGGTCTATTATAAAAACATACAGAAAAAACACCGTATCATTTTGTCGGCATTCCGACAGTGAAAAGTTGAGTTATTAATTAGTGGTTG
This sequence comes from Planctomycetaceae bacterium, assembly GCA_031261125.1. Lineage (GTDB taxonomy): Bacteria > Planctomycetota > Planctomycetia > Pirellulales > Thermoguttaceae > WRKP01. The sequence goes on from JAISJZ010000174.1 coordinate 2,481, forward strand.
CGCCGCAATTTAGGTAATTTCTCTTGCAAAGACTCGGCGTAAATGTTATCCTTGAGGACTATTTTCACAGGAAAGGGATACAATGTCAACGAATTTGCAAAAGAGTTACCAAACGGATCTGACGGATGAACAATGGGCGATTCTTCGTCCGCTCATCATTCTTCCCGATGGCGGTCGTCCCAAAACGACCGACCTGCGTCAGGTGATGAACGCCATTTTTTATCAACTCAAAACCGGCTGTCAATGGCGGTTGCTTCCACATGCCCCCTAAAATATACAGCCCTCCCGAAGGCTCCGTCCGCCGTTATTTTCATTACTTCAAACGCACCAAGCAATTTGAAAACATCACCGGCATAAAACGGCATTTTTTGGTTGATGTTTTGGGCTTGCTGATTTGTATTGTGGTTCACACCGCGAACATTCAGGAACGGGACGGGGCAAAGTTAGTGTTGGAAAAGATGTCGAAACAGAACTTGCCGAGGTTGAAAAAGGTATTGGCTGACGGCGGTTATAGCGGAGACAAGATGAAGGCGGAGGCGGCAAAATACGGTAATGTTCTAAAAAAGTTATCTTGCTGGATTTTCTGAAAATCGTTATTCTATTGTAAAGTACCCTCACCCCGAATTCAAGGAGGCGTTTCCAATGACTTTCATCGCCCTCAAATGTCCTCACTGCCACAGCGAACTCGTAGGCAAACACGGAACCTACAACGGCAAACAACGATACATCTGCAAAAATCCTGATTGTCCACACACCACTTTCTACACCGAATATACTTACAACGCCTGCAAGCCCGGCGTGAAATCTGCCATTCACAAGCAAGCCGTCAACGGCAGCGGCGTGCGAGCCATTTCCCGCTGTCTCGGCATCAGCACCGATACCGTTATCGCCGAATTAAAAAAAAAGAAGCGGACATAAGCAACGTCAACAAAGAATACTTCCGATGCCATTCACACACTAAAATACGGATTGAAATGGACGAGATGTGGAGTTATTGGCACGACAAGAAACATCAGATTTGGTTATGGTGGGCGGTTGACCACGATACGGGGGAGGCGGTTGCGTTCTGGTTCGGCACGCGGGAACA
>JAISJZ010000190.1 GCA_031261125.1 Planctomycetaceae bacterium
CCGATGATTTTGTCGTTGGTGCGGTCATCGCCGAAGACAAAATAACGTCCGCAGTCCTTACATTTGTAGCGTTGTTTGCCGCATGTGAAACCGCTCTTGTGAAAATTGACCGAATGACAATGCTTGCAATCCATCGACTTGACTACCGCCGTGAATGGGTTAGAATAATCCTATAAATGATAGTATAACATTCGCTATTTTTGTGTCAACACTGCCATCAAAGTTTTGTTAGAAAAAAAAACTTGCTGTCGGACTGGAAGGATTTCATCCGCCGGCATTGTCATCTCTCAACTGTTTCACAGCCCGCCAACTGTACGAAATGCCGGAGTACAGCGTGATTATCACGGTTGCCCACAACAACACCAGCCAAATAATATTCAATACCAACAGCGGGTGCTTTGCCAGCCCCTTCCCGCTGAACCGGCTGTGAAACGACAAATAGACGAAGCACATAACCAATGCGGCGCACTGCAAACCCATTTTCCATTTGCCGATCCATTTGGCAGAGAAGTCGCCGCCGGATTTTTCGATAACAGCACGAAGCGACGTGATAAATAATTCCCTTGCAACAAGAACGACGGCCATCCACGGTTGCAGCATCGTCCACGCCGGAACCGTTGCCTGCCGGGAAAATATCAACGGCGGTACGCCGAGCAGACAAATAAACGTACCGCATATCAGGAATTTATCGGCAAACGGGTCCATTATCCGTCCGAAGACGGTAATTTGATTGTATTTCCGCGCCCACCAGCCATCGAAGAAGTCGGTAACCGATGCCAGTACGAAAAACAGCAGGCAAAGTTCCCAATTCCGGTAGGCACAAAATACAAATACTTCGACGGCGAAAAAAATACGAAAGAGGGTAAGAAGATTCGGTATGTTCATAAAAAAAGGAACAGGGATGATAAGAATTGTACGAAAACGGCGATTATTACGGACAACAGCATACTTGACAAGGGGGCGCAATTCAACGATAATAGACAATCGTTCAGTCGTCAAAAGAGTTTTTAGAGTTGCCCCTTATTTGATTCAACGATGATTCTCGAACAAAACATATTACCGTTTTCCGAGTGGTTTTTCGGTACCGCAGCGCATTGGTATTGGGATGGTGCCGCCCTGCAATGGCTGATGTCCGCCGGTATTTTACTTGCCGCCGCGCTCATCATCGGCTTGGTCGTCTCCGTCATCCAAAACGGCGGCAGATTTTGGACACCGTTCGTCAACGGTGTCCGCCGCGGTGCGCAAAACCTGACCGCCGTTTCGTTCGCCCGAACGTGGGCTATCGCTCGGCTGACAATGAAGGAATCCTTGCGGCGGCGCGTCCTGTTTCTCTTTGCCCTGTTTATGATTCTCCTCCTCGTCGGCGGTCTGTTTCTCGACCCGAACAGCGAGGACCCGGCGCGGCTGTATATGTCCTTTGTAATGGGTGCCGCAACGGTGCTGATTTTCCTGCTGTCGCTGTTTTTGAGTGCGTTTTCCTTGCCGACGGATATTAAAAACAAAACAATTTACACCGTGGTTACCAAGCCGGTGCGTTCAAGCGAAATGGTGTTCGGACGCATTCTCGGTATTGCCGTTATCGGTACGGTCGTTCTCGTTCTGATGGGTACTTCCAGTTATTTTTTCGTCAAGAACGAATTACAGCACACACATCTGCTGGGGGAAAAAGACGATTTAACGCCGGTGAGCGGTGAATGGCGTATTGCCGGCGTTGAACGGAAAAACATCAATGAAGTGACGGAACTTGCGCAGAAAGGCGATGCCAATACGCCGTTATTCCGGGGCGAAACCCGGACAACGAACGGACATAAACATCCGGTTACCGTCTATGCGGACGGTAAGGTTTCCTGCGGCAGCGTCAACGGACATACTCACGAAATTACGTCGGAAAAAGCCGGCAGCCAAACAAAATACATCGTTCACGAATCCCAAGGAATGATGCAGGCAAGAATACCGGTTTACGGCAAACTCCGGTTCCGCGGTACGGACGGCAACGATAAAGACAAAGGTATTAACGTCGGCGACGAATGGGAGTACCGCTCATTCATCGGCGGGACATCGAAAACGTCAGACAGTACAACCGAAGAAGCGGCGGTGTTTTCGTTCAGCGGTTTGAACGAAGCGATGTTTCCGAAAGAGGTCTTTTCCGACGGTTTGCCCGTCGAGATGACGCTCGGCGTGTTCCGAACACATAAAGGCAACATCGAAAAACGGGTTACCGGTTCGCTGGCACTGCGTAATCCGAAGACCGGTTTGAAAGTTGAAGTCAAAACATTCAGCACCGAAGAATTCATCACGAAGGCGGAAACGATTCCGTGGACGTTTGAAGGCACACCGCAAATTGAACAGCAGAAGGGACGGACACCGGAGGGCGAATTTTATGTGTTTCCTGATGATGCGACCGTCACAAAAGAGAGAACCGATGCCCAATTCACACAGCGGCGGACATTCGATTTGTTCAAGGATTTCGTCGCCGATGGTAAGGTCGAAGTTTGGCTGCAATGTATCGACAGTATGCAGTACATCGGCGTTGCTCAAACGGACTTGTATCTGCGTGCCGATGATGCAGATGTTCCGCTTAACTTCGTGAAGGGCTATTTCGGAATTTGGATGCAGATGATTATCGTCATTTCATTCGGCGTATTATTCAGCACGTTTTTAAGCGGACCGGTTGCAATGATAAGCACGGTCGGCGTACTGGTTGCCGGTTTTTCCAAAGCGTTTATGATGGAAATCGGTTTGCACAAAGTTCTCGGCGGCGGTCCGTTTGAAGCTTTGTACCGGCTGTTGATTCAGCAGAATATGGTGGTCGATTTGCCGAACAGTTTTGCGGTGTCGTTTATCAAAGCGTCGGACTCGGTGTTCGGGTTGTTCCTAACGCTGATGGGGCAGGCGATACCGTCGTTATCGCCGTACTCGGAGTACACTCAGGCGGTGGCAAAGGGTTTTGACGTACCGGGCAACTGGCTGGCGAATCACAGCGTAATGACATTGGCGTATGCAGTTCCGGTGTTTATCGTGGCATATCTGATTTTGAGTAATCGGGAAATTGCCAAAGCATAAAGGGTACTTCTAAAAACTATCTTTGTATCCAAAAAAAGACAATACACCCTAATTACTTCAAACATTGGTTTTGAAGCGGTGGAAGTTTTCAGTGATTCGAGTGCGTAGTTCTTCCGTCCATTTCTTTCGGCAGCGAAAGAAACTTTTACACGCCTCCGTGAATTCTGGAAATGTTGCATAATACCGATTGTTCCGAACCTTCTCGTTGAAAAACTTCCAAAGCCGCTCAATCAAGTTCAAGTTCGGACTATAAGGCGGTAAAAAATGTAACTTAATCCAACCATAAGATGCCG
>JAISJZ010000213.1 GCA_031261125.1 Planctomycetaceae bacterium
GGTCAATTCGCAAAATATCTGGGAATGAAGTGTATCCGCGGTTCATCGTACCGGGACGGTGTCGCCGCTATCCGGCAATTTATGGCGTTGTCCAAACAAACAATAATGGCGTTCACGCCGGACGGTCCCCGCGGTCCGAGACGGACGCTGGCACCGGGGGCAGTATTCCTTGCGTCCCGTCTGCAACTGCCCGTTGTTCTTGCCGGTTTCGGATACGGCAAAGAATGGCGGTTTAACAGTTGGGACAAATTTGCCGTACCGAAACCGTTTGCCCGCGGCAGAATGATTACGTCGCCGCTGCTGTCGGTTCCGCCGAAATTGGATAAAGACGGAATCGAACATTACCGGCAGCAATTGGAAACGAATCTGACGCTGCTGACGAAAGCAGCGGAGGATTGGGCAATTTCCGGCGAACCGATGTGCGGTGAATCCGTTGTTTGTCCCGGTCCGAAGTGTTCACTTATGTATTACGGCAGCGACAAGCGGGCGGAACCTATTGTTTGACCCGGTTCTTTTCGATATAGTCCCAAAGCAGTTTGTTCGCCGCTTCGTTCGTTTTTTGCGGAACGGCGTGCGTCGCCTCCGGGGTCGGAAAAATCTGTTTCGCTGTTTTAATACCGTTGTACGCCAAATACACGGATGTTGCCGAACAAGTGGTATCAATGAAACCAGTCGAGAGGATACATTCCGCTTTAATCCGTTTGGCAAAATTGACAACATCAACGTATGGCACTGCCTTGACGATTGCAGGGTCGGCATCATCTTCGGTCTTTCCCCGCAGGAAACCGGGCCAGCCGTCAAAGTTGCCTTCCAATCCGCCGAGCGGATAACACAGTGCCGGAACATAAGCGCAGCAGAACGTTACATCGGGGTCAATACCTGCGGCAACGAGCGATTGTCCGCCGCCCTGACTGCCGCCGCGGACAACGAGAATTTTCCCATCCCATTCCGGCTGCGATTTCATAAATTGCAGCGAACGAATGACCCGCAGGTACATTCCGGTGAAATACACTTTTTCCCGGTCGGTGCTGTTGCCAATGCGGTAGTCCTTCAATTTGCCGTTTGCCAAATCGGTGTAGAACGCGGCGGGCTGTCCGTTTTCGATGCCGTGAGCGTTGACATCCATTGCTAACGCTCCTTTGGCAGCATCGTACAGCGGCGTACCGGCACTGCGGACACCGGCACCGTGATAAGACATAATTATCGGCAGTGTCTTCGGTTTTGCTCCGGCGGGCTTGGCGAAATACCCGGAAACCGGCATACCGCCGAGACAATCGACTTTCACGTCATACACTTCGACGTTCGGAACCTTGTCTTGTGTAACTTTGACAAGTTTCGGGTTCATCGGAATCTTCGCTAACTCATCTTTCTTGCTGTTCCAAAATTCATCGAAGTCCGCCGGTTCCGCAAATTTTGTAGTGATTTCCAGCGGAGAAAAACCGGCACCGCCGATGCCGGAGATTTTTGTGCCGTTCACTTCACCGCCGACGAAACAGCGGACGAAACCGGGGTGCGGCAGCGTTGCTTTCACCGCAGCACCGGTGTCCGTTGTCGTGAGCGAACCTTTTTCGTTGTAATTGCCGTCGCCTTGCAATGCGTACCAGAGTTCTTGACCGGCGACACACTTACCGTCTTCGGTTAAGGTAATGCGGAACGTTGCTGTTTCGCCTTTCTTGTACAGGGCATCGTCTTTCTCTGCTCTGACTTCGAGCAACGGTGCCTTCTGTTGTGCCGATACCGGTACGAAACAGAACAGGGTGATGAGAACGATAACGGGGAAGCGGTGTAAATGTTTCATAGAGTCCTCTTTGTGGTCGGGAAGGAAAAAAGGAAAAATTGAAAACAGCATTGTACCGTCAACTGCCGACGAAATCTATAATTTGAACAAATCTTTCAAATACGGTGTTCGGATAACCGCCTGAATATACCTTATTTTACGCTCTCCGTCCTACTTGAATAATGCCCCCTGTATGTTAAAATGGGGAAAATTCAATATAAGCGGGGGCGAATCCCTCGTGCTAACGATATTATACGCCCGATGAAAGACGATAACCTGTTCTCCGAAACGTCAATGAGTTTCGGAGAACACCTCGAAGAACTCCGAAAATGCTTGTTCAAGGCGTTGTACTGCTTCGCAATCGGCAGCGTTCTCGGCTTTCTGCTCGGCGGATATGTCGTCGATTATATTCAGGTTCCCGTTAAAAAATCGCTGGACGTTTATTACCGGCAGCAGTCCGAAAAACAACTCGAAGCCGAACGTAAAAAATTGGAAAACGAAGGAATCCCTTCGGAAGTGTTCGACAAACCGTTCCGCAACGGGTTTATTCCGTTTGAAGTGTATCTGTATCCCGGCGAACTGGAACGGGTTCTCGAACGGCAAAAAGAACGCCGGAAAGGAACGTTGTCGTCTGTCGGCGATTTTAACAGTGTTGATAATCTGACGGTGCGCAAACGTCAATGGGCAAAAAAACAGGCGGAGTTATTCGGCGGGGCATTGGATTTGTCTGATACGGAAGTTCACTTTGACGAAGAACCGATTCGGATGATGTTCTTTACCCGGTTGCTGAACGATGCCCGGACAAAAACGAAAGCACTTGGCGTGTATGAGGCGTTCGGTATTTATATCAAAGCGTCTTTGGTTTCCGGTCTTGTTCTGGCATCGCCGTTCATTGCGTATTATCTTTGGTCGTTTGTTGCAGCCGGTTTGTATCCGCACGAAAAGAAATACATCTATTATTTTATTCCGGTCAGCGTGGTGCTGTTTTTGTCCGGGGCAATTTTTGCGTTCCTGTTTGTATTTCAGTTCGTTCTTGATTTTCTGTTCTGGTTCAATGCTTGGATGAACATTGACCCCGACCCGCGGATTAGCGAGTGGATGGGTTTCGCGTTGCTGCTGCCGGTTGGTTTTGGTATTAGTTTTCAGTTGCCGCTGGTAATGTTCGTATTGGAACGTGTCGGTATTTTCACATTTCAGCAGTACATATCCAAGTGGCGGATTTCTGTTTTAGCGATTTTTGTTTTGGCGTTGCTGTTGACACCGGGCGACCCCGGAAGTATGTGTCTGATGGCGGTGCCGCTGACGATTTTGTATTTTGCCGGTATTTATTTCTGCTGGCTGATTCCGCGTCCGAAGGGGTTGTTTGATTTCGATGAGGAAAACGCGGCGTAGATGCATAATTTTGGGAGAGCTGCCATAAAGACAGTTATTGTACCATTGCTTATAGGATTAGTACAAGGCATTTACGGAGGTATTCAAGTCGATGGATTGCAAGCATTGTCATTCGGAAGATTTCCACAAGAGCGGTTGCACGCGAGGCAAACAATGCTACAAATGTAAGGACTGCGGACGATATTTTTCGGATGGATTCTCAGCGGTCGCCAAAAAACAACACGGCTGCAACGTTCCGGTGATTGTACAACAAAGTGAAACACTTGAAAAATACGGTGTTCTACACGGCGGACGAAGGTTGTGTCGAAGAGTGAAATAATGGTCGATTTGACGTTACGGCTGTGGAACGCACTGACAATACCCGACGTTTTTAAGCAGTATCAGCAAAAATTTATGGCTATCTTTAAGTGAACGATCCCTAATTTTCTTTCGTCGGGAACGCTTTTAATGCTTTTCGTTCTTCTTTGAAATCTTTTGGCGTACCGTCTCCCGGTTTCCACGAATCAGGACCGGGAACATATTGCCCCTTCTTTTCTTTCACCTCCCGTTCTTGTTTCATTCCGGCAAGCATCTTTTTGACAAAATTCGGGGCGTTGTCTTGCAAATCCTGCATCTTGTCGAGTTGCTCGTCCGTCAGAACATCCATCAAACAAAATTTCAGCCGGTTAGCAAAATCCGAACCCCGCTTGTTATGTTCAGCATACCGTTTTTTCAATGCTTCGTTTTTGTCCGCTTTCGAGATTCCTTCACTGTGGGCTTTCAACACATCGTCCCGTGATGCCGGTTTTTGATCTTTGAACGTTTCGGCAAGATATTTTGCCGATTCGCGGAACCGTTCTTGCCGCAAGTCCATTGATTCGTCAAGAAGTTTGTCAAACTCTTTTTCCATTTCCTCTTTGATTTCGCTCATCTGCTTTTTCTGTTCGTCGCTCAAACCGAGCGGCTCGAACATCGCCGGATTCGGCAGTCCCATTTCGTTCATCAATTCCAGTTCCATGCTGCGGACTTTTTGCATCTGTTCCGGCGTGAGCGTAGTTTCAATGGTTTGCTGCATATCGCCGAGCCACATCGCAATTGTTGCCGATGCGGCTGCCAGCACTTCTTTTCTTTCTTCGCCGGAGAGATTATCGAAATAGGCATCGTTACGCTGCATCGCTTGTTGTTGAGCTTGGATTGCCGCCATAAAAACCGGGTCTTTTTCCTCAATTTTTTTGCGGAACCAATCGCCGCCGAATTCGTTATCCTTCCGAAGAAAAGCGAATTTTTCGCTTTGTTCCTGTGTCAAATCCAAATCGGCTTCATCGCCTCTCAAATAGAACCGCAAAGCCATCCACGAGCCGCGTCCCTCCCAAGCGGAACGCTGAGCCGGACGATCTTGGGCTTCTTGTTCAAACCGCCAACGAGACGATTGAAACGTCTTTAAGAGTTGGTCGGCATCCTGCGCCACAACCGGAAACGCGATACCGAAGAAAAAAACCGACAAAACGAAACGTAACATAGCGTCTTCCGTTAAGATAAAGGGACGGGGGAATTATAACACCCTGCTACATCGGACGCAAGCGTTATTGGGGAACCTCCACTGACCTCGTATTTTATCAAAAAAAATACGCAATGGATGGGCGAAATCGAAAGGGCGAAATTACGTTTTCTTTTTTTCCGTCCTGCTGGCTAATTCTGCGTCCGAAGGGGTTGTTTGATTTTGATGGGGAAAATGCGGCGTAGATGTACAAATCTTATGTTTCCGGCGGGTGCGGGAACACGCTCAAAACGTTGCCGAAGCGGTCGCCGGTGCGGAATGATTGACTCATTACAATTTGGCAAGATGATAACGCACCGGCAACGGCTGACTATTTAGCCCGTTTCTTTCGGAAACGGAGAGTTGAATATCCGACTAACGTACCAACACCGAATATCAGCATTGTTGCCGGTTCAGGTGTTGCTGAAGGTGCTTCACGGATAAAAGTAGCATAATTTGCACTCTCCGCCATTGTCCAAGAAGTTGACTCTTCTCCGAAACCGAATTCTAAATTGTCAAAGGCGAGTTGCCAGTAAGGGCTATTTGAACCGGTAACATCTCTCATATCATCATAATTTGACAATACAAAAGATAAAGATTTCAACGAGTTGGCACCTTCGGCATAACTTCCGCCGTCCTCCGTCTGCCACAGCAGGTCTTTACCTACAAGAATCGGAATAAATTTCGGGTTAGTTTCGGTGTCAGTATAGTCAAATTTATCAAATGATGCTGTAATTACAGTATTATCTGCCGTCAAAGCGGAGAATTCGGTCGTGTTCTAAAATCATTGAATTAGCCAATGGTATCCGAAGAACCAGACGTTGATAATTAAACCGACGACGGTTTTGTGCATCTGTTCCGTTTTGGAAAATCGAATCCCCTTGCGAACCAATCGACTGCACCACGTCCGCAACGATAAATGCTTCCGCTCTCTCTTTTGCGTGTTCTTTTTCGTTACGACCAATACGTCCGAATCAATTCTTTCGTAATACGCATAGTTGCCGTCCGTATAAACATTGCCAATATTCAACGGCGA